>JAJBBD010000114.1 GCA_020532355.1 Candidatus Cloacimonadota bacterium
AACGATTTGAAGTTTTCGGTGAGGGTTTATAGTAAATCGTACATCGTAACTCGTACATCACCTACTATGTTGACCCTAAATCGAGAATTCCCAATTCGAGACCTGCCCATAATTCTCAATTCTCAATTGTCAATTCTCAATTTAGTTGTTTTTCCTTGACACCAGCCCCAGCCGCAAGAAAATGCCTTTCATCGCAATGCCCCGTAAATGTACATTGTAAATCGTAGATTGTGAATCGAATTCTGGCCGCAGGCCACTCATTCTCAATTCTCAATTGTCAATTCTCAATTAATGTTGCATAAGCGACGGGGCGAAGCTGTATTATTGAGGATATATGAAAATCTCCAGTTACCTGCCAGAACGAGTATTAAGCAACGAGGAGCTGTCTGAGCTCTTCCCCGAGTGGACTCCCAAAAAGATCGAGAAGAAGCTGGGGGTCAGGACACGGCACATCTCTGCTCAAGATGAGACCGCGCTGGACATGGCCGTAAAAGCATCCGAAAGGATATTTGAATCTGTAGATCGCGGCATTATTGACTACCTTTTGTTATGCACTCAGAGTCCGGATTATCTGCTACCAACATCAGCTTGCATTCTTCAGGATCGTTTGGGATTAAGAACAGAAATCGGAGCATTAGACTTTAATCTTGGTTGTTCAGGTTTTATATACGGCTTGTCTTTAGCTAAGGGTTTGCTGAGCGCTGGTATTGCCGAGAATGTGCTCCTGGTAGTATCAGAGACCTATTCAAAGCACTTACACCCTCGGGACAAGGGCAACAGAAGCATTTTCGGAGACGCAGCATCAGCAATGCTTGTGGACAAGAGCTTTTTATCCAAGATTCATGAGTTCGCTTTAGGTACTGATGGCAAGGGTTGGAGTAACTTGATAATACCCAATAGCGGTATGCGCAACATACTGCACTCTCAAGCTAATGACTGGACGGATGAAAACGGGGTTTTGCACAATGACGATAAGCTGTTTATGAACGGCCCCGAAATTTTCAATTTCACGATTGAAGCAGTGCCCAAACTAATAAATCAGGTGCTAGAGAAAAACAGAATGAGCCTTGACGATATTGACTATGTGATATTTCATCAGGCCAATCAATACATGCTACAGTACCTTAGAGATATTGTCGGTATTACTGAAGATAAGTTTTTCATCGACATGACAGATACCGGAAATACAGTATCAGCCACAATTCCCATAGCTCTTGAGAAGTGCTTACGTGATGACATAGTCAAGCAAGGTGACCAGGTGCTGCTAGCTGGTTTTGGTGTAGGTTATTCTTACGGGGCTACAATAATTACTATATAGGAGATTATCATGACTACTAATGAGTTTATGGTACAATTAGCAGATTTGATCGAGATCGATGATGCGCTAAGCTTGGAATCCAACCTGAAAGACTATGACGAGTATGATTCAATGGCAATCATGTCCTTGGTGGCATTTGTACACAAGAACTTTGGTAAGCAGTTTAATGCTCGACAATTGAACCAGGTGGACACGGTGGAATCATTGGTTGAACTGATCGGTAGGGATAGCTTCAGCGCATAATGCTATGGTCTGATTCAATACTCAAGGATAAGAGAGTCCTAATTACCGGGGCATCTTCGGGCATAGGTAGGAGTTGCGCCATCTTATGCAGCCAACTAGGCGCTAGAATCATAGCCTGTGGTAGGGATGAAAATCGTTTAGCGCAAACTCTTTCCTCGCTGTCCGGAACTGAAAACATCAGCCTCGATTTCGAATTGACTGATGAACACCAGATTGAAGAGAACTTCCTGAAGCTGAAGGGAAGTGAGCCAGTATCAGGATTCATACATTGTGCTGGAATAGAAAGAACCAATCCATTGAAGACCATCTATATGGAAGAGTTTACTGAGATGTTCAAGGCCAATGTAGCCTCAGCTGTAATCATATGCAAGATGATTACCAAGCCCGGAATGTATGTCAAGCGCGGCCTGAGTATTGTGTTGATGTCGTCGGTTAGTGGGTTGACAGGCGAAAAGGGAAAAATTGAATATTGTTGCACCAAATCATCACTCCAGGGACTTACAAAAGCGCTTGCATTGGAGGTTGCCAGCAGGGGCATAAGAATAAACAACATATGCCCCGCAATGGTGAAATCCGAAATGCTTGAACGAATGTTCTTAAGCTTGCCCGATGAATCTGTTCAAAGCATTAGAGATAAGCACTTGTTAGGGATTCCGGGGCCTGAGGATGTGGCGAACTTGGCCGCCTATCTAATATCTGATCTTTCTCGCCATATTACTGGAACAGTGTTATCTATAGATAGCGGATACACAATCAGCTAGAATGCAGTTTACATCCATACCATTTTTCATATTTCTATTTGTTATCGTAGTAGCTTACTATTTTTTGCCGCATAGATATCGCAACTATCTGCTGCTGGCAGCAAGCTACCATTTTTATTTCAGTATACAACCTGATTACCTTGTGCTTCTAGTGGGATCAACATTGGCAAACTACTTCTTGGGTAGAGGGCTAGAAGTATATCGCAATAGGAAAAAATGAACTGCTTGCTGTTGGCTTGATCTTTAATCTTGGTATTCTTTTCTTCTTCAAATACTTCAATTTCTTCGGAGATCAGATCAATGCCATCTTTTCTTCGTTAAGCTTAAATCTCAGCATTCCACATCACAGTCTCATCCTGCCTATCGGAATTTCCTTCTATACTTTCATGGCATTAGGGTACATCTTGGATGTTTATTGGGGAGATATTAAGTCACAACGCAATCTGCTAACATTTTCTGTGTATATGGCTTTTTTCCCTCAAATCCTTTGTGGTCCGATCGGAAGAGCCAAGAACCTGTTCAAGCAGTTTACAGATGATCACCCACTGCTCTATGATAACTTTGCTAATGGATTCCGGTTGATTCTGTGGGGACTGTTTAAAAAGATGGTTGTCGCAGATAACATAGGAGCTTATGTTGATGCAGTTTACAACAACATACCCATGCATTCCAGCTTAACTTTGATCGTAGCAGCCCTGCTCTATCCATTACAGCTCTATGCAGACTTTGGTGGATACACTGATATTGCCAGAGGAGTGGGTAAGTTATTGGGCTTTGATCTAATGGTTAACTTCAGAACTCCCTATGTGAACTCCACCTCAGTAACAGATTACTGGAAACGTAATCATATATCTCTTACAACCTGGCTGAAGGACTATGTGTTTTATCCATTTATGGGCACAAGTTCATCTAAACTGAAGGTCTATGTAGGAATCCTAATCATGTTTGTTGCAAGCGGTATATGGCATGGCGTAGGTTGGATGTTCATTATCTGGGGAGCATTGCAAGCGGGATTTCTGATTATGGAAGACCTCACAAGCTGGGACAAGAAGCTTATCGGAAACAAGTTCTCAAAAACGTTCAAGAAGATATTTACATACATGATTATATCTCTCGGGCTTGTATTCTTTAGGGTGCCTTCAATCAACGAGCTAGGGCATATGCTCAATTCAATACTTAGCAATAACTGGACATTGTATACGGGGGGGAGTAGTACTTCGGTATTCATAGCTATAGGGGTTATGATGTTACTAGTGCTGGAGATTATGCTTGATAAGAAACAGATGGATCAATTCATCGCTGAAAAGCATATTGTGCTGAGGTGGGGAACATATTTATCATTGATGATGGTAATACTACTTATCGGAGTTCTTGATGGCCAGGCCTTCATATATTTCCAATTCTAGTGTTAATCAAGTAGCTCAGAAGGCTATTGTCTTTTTGGCTCTATCATGGATTATCAGTAGTAGTATCTATTATGGTCTTAACTATATGTACATGAGATCATATGGAGGGAATTCCGGGGCTCAAATAAATCATGTAATCAGGACACAATATGATGCCTACATATTCGGAGCATCAAGAGCATCCCATCATTATGACCCATCCATAATCGAAGGGAAGCTAGGCTTAAGCTGCTTCAATGCCGGAGATGACGGTAAGAATGCCACTTACCAATTCGGAATCTTGCAAATGCTACTCAAGAAACACACTCCTAAGCTCATTATCTACGAAATTGGTGACCTCACACCATCATTGGATGGAGGCACAATTGACTTATACCCATATTACTATAATGACCCAGACATCAGGAGGATACTGATTGTTAGGGACAAATGGGCGAAGGTTAAGTTTACCTTCCCTCTATATGCGTATAACCGGAAGATTTTTAATGTATCTAAGGGTTACTTAAAATCATCCCCTCCATTCAGAACAGGTTACAGACCAATTCCAGGGGTAATGCACCCTGGTGAAGTACAAAGAATAGCAGCCTCTGCTAAAAGTATTAGCACAAGTGAGTTAGTTGACTCTCATGCAGTGTCGAGCCTGTGTTCATTTGCGAACATATGCAGGGACAGGGGAATTGATCTGATATTCAGCTACTCACCATCCTATGTCCCTAGCAAGCCTATTGGTATGGATGTCATTCATTCCATTGCCATGGATTACAATATTCCAGTTATGCTCTATGGTGAGACTCCGCAGTTC
>JAJBBD010000115.1 GCA_020532355.1 Candidatus Cloacimonadota bacterium
AAAAAAATATATAAATGGGAGTTATTGAGACAGGTAGAGGGAATGCAACCGTTATGAATACCTATATTAAAAAAAATGGTTGCCATCTCGACAGTATATCGGGATATGCAACCGTTATGAATATATACATAGAAAACAAAGGAATTATTGATAATCAGGATGTCAAGACCTATCGTCTGCAGATGGTTCAAGATGCGCTAAAATATGGAATTAAACCCTGCGCCCAACATTATCAGACCCTCATGTCTAACCAGTTGTTCTTTGATGCGTTCCAATAATTTAGCTTCCATTGTGTCTCCTTGCGATGTCTATGGATTCTCTATCCAGGGCAAGGAAGCTACTACCCTGTATAAACACAAATACGGATGTATAAGGATGCGACAGAAATTCTATATATTCTAATTGCTTTTTATAATTCTAGAATTATCTAATAATTTAATAGGCACATGTACATGCGATTTTTTGGGTTTTGTCCATATTTAGTTTGAGTCCTCTTTTGGTGGACGAAACATATGATATAAATCCGTGAAGCGAAGATTGTCTGATGAACTTCTATGAAGATATGATAAAACGATCTGGGAAGGACGAAGGCGAATGGAGTTTAAAACTTTGATCGAATTAGTTGGCGGATTTATGAAACTAATTTCTTTTTTGATAATGTGTATGCTGGTATCAGTAAACTTGTCTGCACAGATTGACAGCACTTTTGTGCGTTATTACTACCCCACAACCCAAACTTTACCGTCATGGGAATCTTTTCCGATTAGTCAAACTATGGCAGCAAATGTATTCGAAGATTATGAGGGTAAGTTTGTCCTGCAAGCCTTGGCTACCTTCCATTCCCCTCCTCCCGAATGGGTATTCCCCCAATCACCTATGATGCTCTACTCCCGCAGCGGTGGTTATCAGAACACAGTATTCGGACCTCAATTCGGAGGGGACATAGTTGAAGGATACTATTCCAGAATTGTGAAAGATGGACTTGGTGGTTACCTCCCTCTGGATAGCCATTACAACAGATTGCAACGTTTAGATGCTAATCTACAATTTGTGGAATTGGTACATCTAACATATAACCAAGGATTGATTAACTATATAGATGATATTTTGCCTGTAGATAATGATTTTATAATTATTGGACATATTCAGGAAACAAATGATGCTTTATTTTGTAAGGTTGATTATTCCTTAGATATTATATGGCAATATCAATCACCAGCCAATGTGAATGCAACAATAGAATCAACATCTGATGGAAGCATTTTATTTAATTGGGGTTTTAATCCAACAATGAGATTGATGAAAATAACTGCTGATGGTGATTCTTTGTGGACAATAGAATACCCTCCGCGGCCGTGTGTAGAGAGAATTATTGAATCTAACGGGAACTATTTTGGATTAAGATACAACGACAATGTAGTTGATGGGCTTCTTATGGTGTACGATTATGGAGTAGACTTTTGTAACTTAAACCCAGAAACACCCATTCTCACAATCCCAACTTATAGGCTCCTTGATGAAGAAATAGTATTTCCTGCCATAAGGACTAATGACAACAACATTATCCTTGCAGTTTCCACACCCATTGGAGAGATATTCAAGTTTGATAGTGCTTTTAACATGCTTTGGAGCAGCAATGCTTTACCGATTGAAAGGATTGGAGTAGGTAAGCACTCATTACAAGAACTTGATAATGGTGATATTCTTTATTGTGCAACCGTGATAGAACTTCCGCGCCGGCTGGGACTCGTTAGAGTTGATTCAAACGGTAACTATGTTGGCGTTTCAGATGAAACAGAGCATACTCCTCCTATTCGCTGTATCTCAGCATATCCAAATCCGTTTTCCAGAAAGATTACTTTAAGTACCAATAGACAATTATTACACCCAAGTAAATTAACAATTTACAATATAAAGGGTCAACAGGTAGAGTCCATTGATCTCAACGATAAAGCTGTAACCTGGGTACCAAAGGATATTCCTTCCGGGTTATACATAGTCAAACTAGCTACGGACTCAAAAACTATTGAAACCCACTTGATTTCATACATTAAATAGGAGGATTTATGAAAAAGATTGTTGTGCTCATTTTAATAGCTTCGATTGCTACTACTTTGTTTTCCATTATCGACAGGACCATTTCTATCGATACCCAACTAATGCAACAGATCAGGTAGAACCTTTCAGTTCCATATCCTGACCCTTTAATTGGCGATTACATTAGTAATAGTCGTAACGATCCTGAAGGTGACCTCATAGAAAGCTCTGAGGAAAGGGTGATAGACTTTAACCAATACTTAGCAGATTATTCGAAAGATTCTTTCTACAACGCTATCAAGTATCACTCGCTTAATACAAGTGAACTTTCATACCTATAAGCCTTAATTCAGGGCATATCTGGTGATGTAACAAGGAATAAATTCATATACATAAAACCTCAAACTATGACATCCCCCAACCAGTCCATTGATGGCACTAATCCAGGCTCGATAGTCCAATTGATTTATAACACAGATAATAACTATTCATATTGTGAAAGATTACCATTTAGTACAGATCCTTATCCGGGTTTCATCTCCTCAAATCTTGACAACTATAATCGATTGTATTACGCAAGTAATGGGCTAACTTTTGTTTCGTTCATATACGACATGCTTTATTATAAGATGACTGATGTTCAAAAATCTGCCGCTAGTGAAAACATCGAGATATTATCAGGATACCTTTATAATTATTTGCAGCGTCCTGCATTGATTGGCATGACCCCATGGAGTACGTTTTATTCACCTTTTTGGGCAAATTCTAATGAAGCGGGTACTATTGACTGGACCAATGGTCACAACAAGGTTAATCTTCTTGGGGCTAGACCTTTGGAAACCATTTGTGCTTTGGGCTACAGTAGATTAGTATTGGGTTATCTTCCCGGCAACGATGAGATACTTGATTGGGTGTTATACAGGCTAACTACTGCACCAATTCAAGAGGATTTTCATGGAGTACTGAGCTATATTGTAAAGCAAAGTGGCGCGCAGGTTAGTGGCTATGACTATGCCAGTCAAGCTTTCGAAGGTCCACCACAAATATTCTTTACAGCCCTTAATCGTCTTACAGATACAAATTTATGGGATAATCGATACGTTGCGAAATGGATGAATAGTATTGTAGATAACCTGACTCCGAAATATGCAACTGTGCCAATTGAGGATTCTTGGTGGATGTTAGCAGGCAGGGATTACGGTTGGCTTGACAGGGGGCTGGCTGAGTACTATTACCAAAATACTAATGATCAAACTGGTAAAAATAAAATTAAGTGGTTTCTATACAGACAGAAGGCATCAAATTCAGGTTATTGGCCCTTTACAAAGCCCTTACATTATCATATCAATTTCCCAGTAGTGTATGCATGCAATCCAAGTTGCCCCATAAACGCCGATGATTACTGCGAGATTGATCCAAATACAGGTGTGTTGAATAGAGAAACATATCTTGGCTATTACCTTGATGAAAGCCTAAAACCTTTCGATGCCTTAGCACCTATATTGAACGACATCACGGAAATTCTAGCGGAAAATTGGGCCATGGTTCGCATTCCAGTACCATTATCAGCCCCAACCTAGCGATATACCCTCAGATGCATACACAAACGACTGACTTGGCTGCGTATCCGTCGGATCTGAATTAGCCATTAATCCCGGTGAAATGGTTGTTGTAAAGTATATTGGCACTTCTCCGGTTGAATCCAAACTTGGGGGAGACAATCCTGATCCACCTTCCACCGATCCCCATTACCGTGAAATGGCTTTTCAGTTCTCTTATGAGGAGCAACTTGAATATATCCCCATATTTGTTTCGATTGACCTGAATCAGTTTGAGGATGGTAATAAACCCACCGAAATTGCCGTCTTTGTGGACGAAGAATGCAAGGGTGCTGCTGTGATAAAGGACGGAGAAGTTCAGTTGAATGCATATATTACTAATATCACTGATCCTTCCGAAGAACTAAAAGAAATGGAATTTAGAATGTATTTTCCTGGTAAGACCGCAAGCACCAATGTGCTGAATTACTCTGTGCTAAATCCCCAAGCCGGTACTTTCGCAAGCAGAAAAGTAAAACTTGGGGCAACCGAAATACCTCCTCTTCCTCTGTCCACCAGACTATACCAGAACTATCCAAATCCATTCAATCCAGAAACATTAATACAATATGATCTCAAAGACGACGGTCAGGTTGTGATTGATATTTATAACCTGAAAGGACAAAAAGTCCGGTCTGTGGTTAATAACGTTAAAAACGCCGGTTCATACACTGAGATTTGGGATGGAACCAACAATAATAGCAAACAAGCATCCTCCGGAGTATATTTTTACCGGATGCATGCACACAACCAGACGATGACGAATAAAATGCTATTGTTAAAATAGTATCAAGTTGTTGGGGACGGGTTCATCCCGCCCCAATTCTTGAACTATGGAGAGTCAATGAAGATATTTGTTTTCTCAATCATAGCCATACTACCCTGCCTGTTGTTTAGTGTAACCAGAACCGTAGCACTGGACGGATCGCAGCAATATACCAGTATCCAGTCCACTGTCAACGACTCCAGGCATGGTGATGTGGTACTAGTATATCCGGGACGTTACAAAGAAAATATCGAGTTTATTGATTGCAATATCTCTCTCGTAAGCCTTTATTCAACAAATGCGCAACAGCAATACATTGAGAATACGATCATAGACGGGAATATATCCTCCTGTATAAGAGTTGTAAATGGAGAAACCTTTATGATCAATGGCTTTACACTTGTTAATAATGAAGATGGTGGCTACATATCGCCAAATTATGCCGGAGGTGGATTATATGTTAGGGATAACTCCCATGTTATAGTAATTAATTGCATCATTAGGAATTGCTTTGCATTAGCTGGAGGTGGCATATCTATAACAGCTAATGCATCTTTGACTATGTCGAATGTAAAGATATTTGACAATATTGCCATTCAAGCAGGGGGAGGGCTATCATTTCAGCTGGCCAACAATTTGTCCATTGATACAGTACATCCTAGTTCGATCTATAACAACTATACCTCACTAAGGTATGGATTTCAGTATCTATTATATAACTGATAATCCTACTCCCTATAGTCTTAGCCTGGATATGGGAAGTATTGCTATGACCGAAGCGGATGGCTATTTTGTTAACTCCTATTGCGCTGATCTCAGCGTGAACATAGCCCAAAGTTATTTATCTCAAATAGATCACGACCTGTATGTGGCACCGGATGGTGATGACACAAATTCCGGTTTGTCGGCAGAAACACCCCTAAAAACCATCGCCTATGCTATGCAGCGGATTACGGCTAATCCAAACAACCCCAGAACACTGAATCTAGCTGCTGGGGTATATTCTCATAGCAACAATGCGCAGTTATTCCCTTTTGCATTAAATCCAATGTACGCATTCTTTGTGCCGGCACTGAGGCAACAATCCTGGATGGTGAGTACAATCGTACTTTTTGGTCGACTTGCCATGCTAATAACGTGGAGATTTCGGGTATGAAAATAATCAATGCCAGATCAGAATATACCACACCAACAAGTTTCTACTATTGTAACGATATTAATGTTCACGATCTGGTTTTCATGAATAATATTGGGTCAATGTTTACAGGTTTATTGATCAATTATTGTAATGGAGTAATTGTTGATAATGTGTTAGCGGGATTCACTACATCGGCTGATAACGACTTAATTACTTTTAATACTCTGGAAAGTCAAGATGTCTTTATAAACAATATCATCAGTGCAGGAAACTCCACTTCGTATAATGAAAGTAATTACATAGGAATATCAATGCATGATAGTGATATAGTGCTTCGCAACAGCATTGTAGCCAACAATGATGCTATTGATGCATGGATATTCATCTATCAAAATAACCAGTCTGACTTTGCAGACTACAATCTGGATATGAGTAACATGCTTTTTATGAATAACACTATCACTCATACATCTTGGGTGAATGCTCCAATTTATATGCAGAACCGCGGCCAGCAACTCCAATTGAACAACTGTACAATAGCCAATAACACTACAAACCGTAGTATTACGTCAGTATATGCAGGGGTAGATATTAGAAATCTTATTTCATACAATCCTGGTGCAGCTACAGAGCTTTATCTTCTAAATTATCTTAGTTCTACAGGGCTTAGTTATGACGTAAGCGGGAGTAATAGTCTGTTCCGTGGCTCCCAAATCAACTGCAATTACCCAGATAGACTAACTACGGTTGATAACATCATGACAGCTAATCCGCTATTCTTGGGGGAAATAGAGCCTGGATTTGCGGAAAGTCAACCTGAGTATTATCAGCTAAGTTCTCTTTCACCCTGTATAGATAGCGGCACACCTGATACTCTAGGATTGAATCTACCACAGATGGATCTGGCAGGTAACTGGCGAATATGGAACGATAGGATAGATATGGGCTGTTATGAATATGGTTCAGAGCCCTATGTGGGTATTGATGATCCTGAATTACCTTCTCCCCAACATGATATCTCCATATCTGTTTATCCAAATCCTCTTCTGAATACAAGCCAGGCAGGAGAGGTATTTATTGACTTTTCTCTTATAAAGAAGCCTGTATCTCAACCAGTGATTGAAATCTTTAATATCCGCGGACAGAAAGTAAAGACTACTCAGTTGAGCGAAAGCTACAACAGCCTGGTTAACAAAGCTGGACTATCAGGAGATGTAAAACAAAAAAGGAGAGTTCTATTCCACGGTCTGGAATGGCAAAGATGATAACAACAGGACACTTGCCTCAGGAACCTATATTGTTAGCGTTATGGCTGACAAGATGGTAGCCACAAAAAAGATTACAATAATAAAATAGGATCCCATGCCTTATGAAAGGCCCGGGGCAACTCCGTCTTTTCTATTGGATTCCCTATCCAGCGCAAGGAAGCCACTCCCCTGTATTAACACAAATACGAATGCATAAGGATGCGAAAGAATTTGGAAATTGCTTTTTTTTATTTGCTTTTTCTTGGCTTTGGGTTATTTTAGTTTTAATAGATGGATGAGGTTTGCCATATGGCACTGGATTTAGTTAAATGATACCAAGAGTTTTGTTTGAAAATATTAGGTTTTAGACGATTATTGGAGTATGAGTATACCCTTATGGTATTAAAAAAATAGAACAACTACATTGGAGTGATTATGCTGAAAATAGTAATTTTTTTGGTCTTTTGCAGTTTCGCAGGGTCCGTTTTTTCGCAAACTCCAATGCAATTATTGGCCTCTATTGAATCTCCCTTTGTTAGTGATACAAGTAGCTGGAGTGTAAATATTAAAGGCAGCGGAGATATAAATGGTGATGGATACAATGATATTGTGTTGGCTGGTCAGCCTCTTGGAAGTGGAAATGGA
>JAJBBD010000116.1 GCA_020532355.1 Candidatus Cloacimonadota bacterium
CAGCCATTGCTGGCGCTGCAGGGGCCAGCGTTGTCGCCGCAAATAAATTTGCAGCGACCGGCGACCGCGTTGATAAACTGAGCCAAAAAATAGGTTTGTCCCGTCAGGGGTTTCAGGAATGGGTAATCATTTGAACGCCCCGTATGCAAAGAAATTTGCATAGGACACGACACGCATATGCAGGTAACGCCTAAAGCCTTACACCGAAACGGAAGGATGAAATAAGCCTAAACGGAATGGTGCGAAAGCAGAAAAAACGTAAGGATGGATATATGGTTAAATCCTAAGTATCCGCAGACAATGGCTGTTCATGCAGGGAAAATCCGAACAGGGTTACCCTCAACGACTATCCCTGAAATGGGAGTACGCTACAAGCGATTGGTAGCGGAAGAGTGTCGCCCCTAACACATAATGGTGAGGGTGAAGAAATAGTCTAAGCACGTCTCGAAAGAGAGTGGTAATTAGCGTGAGCGAAATTACTAATACATCGTAGCGGGTGTATTAAAATTAACATTATTCTTGTTTGGACTATCCCATTACGGAACCTTATGGTATAATATACATAAGGGGTGAGAGTAATGGAGATATACAAAATAGAAAATTTAGTAAATGGAAAATGCTACATTGGGCAAACTGTTTTAACCTTCAACGAACGATATAACTTTAAGGGAGAAGGAATAGAGCGAGTGCTCGCATACCTCGAAATGAGAGAGGATAAGACGAGTTCGTATTCAGATAAGTTATATCATAACAACCATTTACTAAACGCCATTAGGAAATACGGAACGGAAAATTTCACTGTTGAAATTATTGATACTGCCGAAAGTATAGAAGAATTAAATAAAAAAGAAAAATATTGGATAAAGCACTATAACGCCTTTCGAAAAGGATATAACAAATGTAAGGGCGGAGATGGCATAGAAGGTTGGGAGCCATCTAATGCTACTAGAAAGTTTTGGAGCAAACAAAGAAAAGGTAGGCATGCGGGCAAAAGAAACCCCAATTATGGGGGCAAATTGTTCACAAAAGAAACGCTTGAAAAAATGAGTATAGCTAAAAAAGGAAAATATACAGGCGAAAAAAGCTGGGTAGCGAGGCCCGTTATAAACCTTGACACTATGGAAGTATTTGATGCTATGGCTCAAGCATGTCGAAAATATAATATATCCAGCGGTAACTTAACTGCCTGCTGCCAAAGAAAAGAGCGGGGTAAGCACGGAGTAAGGAAACTTGCAGGCGGTTATAGGTGGATGTATTATGATGAGTATCTTAAAAAAGGCGATATAGTAGGGGAACCTATAAATAAAAGACACAAGGCAGTTGTTAATATCGATACAGGCGAAGTTTTTGAGACCGCCGCAGAAGCAGGACGGCAATATTCTATCGACTCTAGCACTATAGGAAAAGTGTGTAGAGGAGAGAAAAAGACTTGCGGCGGACATAGATGGCGATACAAAGAACAAGAATAATGCACTGAGTTTATTCTCAGCCAGAGCGGCACGGACATCGAAAAACTTCAAATGGGGATGAAAACACTTGTTACGCAGGTAGACCAGGCCGATAAGGGTGTCGGTAAAGGTGCAGAAAATTTTAAGCGATTAGGTATAAACGTACGGGATGCCAGCGGTAATTTAAAAAATCAGGAAACTCTTTTTAACGAAGTAGCAGTAGCTCTGCAAAATATGGAAGATGGATCCGAAAAGGCAAGAATCGCCAATGAGCTTCTTGGCCGTAGTGGTTCTGAACTTATGCCGTTGTTAAATGGTGCGGCTGGTAGTATTGAAGAAATGAAAAAGCAAGCTCAAGATCTTGGGCTAATTATTTCAGACGAGGGCGTAGATGCTGCAGTTATCTGGACTGATGCCGTAGATCAGGCAAAAAGAGCAATGGGCGGCTTGTTTAATACCCTTGCGTCTTCAGCTATGCCGCATTTTAACAAGGGGATTCAGTGGCTGGTGGATAAAATGCCTTCCGTTAGAAAATTTGTTGTTGATACGTTTGAATCAATACGCCAGGCGATAGAAAATAACGCAGAGAAATTCGACCGCGTAAAAGCTGCTATTGATGAAATTAAAAATAAAATATTTGGGGCTTTTTCACCTGATGGTGAAGGCGGCGGGGCTATTAACTGGCTGCTTGAAACCGGGATCCCCGGCGTGGTAGACGGCATAGCTAGTGTTTTATCTGTGGCCACCGATGTCTATAATTTTATATCTGATAACTGGTCAAAATTTGAACCGCTGATTTACGGTATTGTGGGCGCCTTGATTGCGTATAAAGCGATAAAAATGGGCATCGCTACATGGACAGGTATCGTAACAGCTGCTCAGTGGGCATGGAATGCAGCATTAAATGCTAACCCTATCGGTCTAGTGGTAATAGGGATTGCTGCGCTTATTGCCGTAGGGACATTGCTGATTCGCAATTGGGACAATGTTAAACTGGCTGGCCAGAAAACATGGAACAGTATTTTGTCGGGTGTGGAATGGATGGTTAACGGTGTAATAAAAGCTTTTAACTGGATGGTTGAACAGGCTTTAAAGCCCCTTAATAAATTAATTGAGGGCATAAATAAAATTACCGGCGCCAGTATTGCAACAGTTGAATTTGGTATCAAAACAGTAGATTTCTCGGCCGCAAAATATGACGTGGAGGACAAAGAATTTGATTGGCGCTGGAAGAAGGAACCAGGAGATTCTCCTGATGCTATTATGGCCGAGGTAACCGCCCAGCAAAAAAAATATGAATTAGAACAGAAACAGCAAGCAACATCGCAAACACAATTAGTGTCAGCATTAGAAGAAAATACTGAGATGTTACACAGCACCAGGGGCGGGGGCAATAGCTTTAATATTACAGTGGTTGGCACAGACCTTACAGCTGAAGAAATTGCTGACAAGCTGGTGCCGCGCATAGAAAGGAAGTTGTTCGCATGATCTCAATTTTTCTGAGTATCAACAACAACGAAGAGGTTTTTGAGCTTCCGGTTGTTCCCGAGGAACTTGAAAAACAATCTCCCTGGCAGAATGAAGAATTTGAAACTATGCGACAACAGCTTAATTTAATAGGCTTAAAAGGTCTGGAAAGTCTTGAAATTAGCTCATTTTTCCCTATTCGTGATTATCCATTTTTACGCAGCCGTGAGATGTGGGGGATGGAATACGTTGAAACAATAGAGCGCTGGCGAAATCGCAGGCTTCCACTTCGGCTTGTGATAACAAATGACAATCCTCATGGCTTTAAACTTAATGAGGCCGTAACAATAGATGAATTTAATTATCGTACCGGCAAGAACGGGGATATATACTATACCATGAGTTTAAAATGGTTTCCTTTTGTGAAGGTGAATTAGTTATGAGCAACTTATTTAAATTAGTACTTATTAAAAATGACCAATCCGCACAATATGACATTACACCTGTAATTGGAAGCCTGTCCTGGGATAATGATTTCACCCTCACGACAGCTTTAGAATTTGATGTTGCTGTGAGTGATGCAAGATTCCCCATTCCTGAGAGCATTATGGCGCTTGGAGATATGGTTGTTTTAACTAAAGGTTCTGATGAAATTTTTAGAGGGGTAATTGTAAATGAATCAAGAAAAGGAAGATCCCCCAGGAGCTATGTTGCTTA
>JAJBBD010000117.1 GCA_020532355.1 Candidatus Cloacimonadota bacterium
AGCTTATTGCCATTTCTATCTGTTATCCTTAGATTTTTTTGAGTTGTATCCTTTGCAAACATTCCTAAACAACCTGAATTGATCAATTGCCCTCTGGTATTGTAAATCTTATAGTTTAGGTCATCGTTTTTTGCCAAACTTACACTAAGCTGAGTATCTATCTCAAACGGGTTGGGAAACAGTGTTAAGGAGGATCTCATTACTTCTTGTGGCGCATTACTCTCAGTATGGTATTCCGCAATTAGCGGACCGAAGGACTGCTCTTCTCCTCCATAGGATAACGCTTGAAGCCAGTAATAAGCAGGGAATATGGGCAGTGAATCTGTAAAAATATACATTTGAGGAGTTGAGCTGTTTACTGCAGGGATTAATCCGCTAACCTGCTGTGCGTTTGACAAGTTATTATCGATCGATCGAAACACATAATAGCCTGCAAGCATTGTTTCTGTAGCACTTTGCCAGCTTAATCGGCATAGCTTTGATGTAGTATGAGTAACCTCAAAACGATTTAGAAACACCGGAAGCGTTTCAATAGTCTCTAATATAATTTCAACACTACCTTTGGTATTCATCTCATTAAGCGTGAATGTAGTAGTCCCCGACGAAAAAACAACGTTGGCTATTTCCGCTCCAAATACTTCAATTCCATTGGCAGTTAGATTCATATGGGTAATGCTGTAATTTCCCATTAGTGCTGTTGTAGAATCAGAATGTACTGTATAATGAAATACACCCTGCATCTCTTCAATCTCGGCAGAGTAATCATATAATCCCATGTTTGATGGAGTTATGTTGATTATATGAGTAGAAACACCAAAATCCGTACTAAGGCTAAGTTCTGCAGGATTATCCCAAATTGCGCTTCCCATTGCTACTGATGCTTCATAAGCAGTGGTTTCTAAGCCATTATAATATGAGAAATCACCATCCTGAATAATAGGTTTTACTTTGTAGATGTAATCTTCTTGTTCAGATAGATTGACAAACCTAAAGGCAGGGTATATTGTTGTGTAAATTTTGCTTTGATTTGATGGGCTTAATTCAGTGTATTGGAGATCGTCAAAATAGAAGCCACCTCTTAGGATTGACGGCATAAACAAACGGAGATAATAAGTACCAGATTGGTTGATTTCAAAGTGGTATTTTCTATGGGATGACCCTACATTACCCATATCATTCTCTACAGCATTCAATTGCTCTATATCATCCCAATAATTACCGTTGGATGAGATCTGTACTCTAACTTCAAATACTGAATTTCGAGCTGGTGCCCGCGCATAGAAAGTTAGAGAACCCGGATTATTAAGTAAAGGTGTTCTTACGTAAGCTTCCACATCCCTAATTACACCAAAACATGATCCTGAATATGCGTAACTTTGATATTCATAGATTCTGGCATCTTGAATACCCCATCCTTCAGGAAAGGTAGAAATGCTTTCGAAATCATTGAAAAAATGCGTCCCTTCCTGTATCTCCAGCTCATATCCCGTTGCGCCGGCTATTGAATCCCAACTGGCTGTAAAGCCCGCATCAGAGATAGCTGAAGCTTGTATGTTTTGCACTTCAACTGCATTTAGTAGGCAACAAATCATCAAACACAAAGTTATAAAACACAAATACTTCATAGTTACTCTCAAAATCCAACATGAGACCGGATGGATTTATATGGGGCTTTTATACAAATTCAATTTGATCGTGCCCTTTTGATAATAATATTCCATACGCTTTTCCAAAAATACACCCAATCTGTTCTTAGTGGATGCTCCATCTTCTTTTTTAGATATTGGCGCTCTGATTCAACGATTTCTTCGAATGTTTTTGGCATATCAGCATAAAACGGAGGTAACAAACCTGGCTTCACCTTAAGCCTCAGTTCTTGCATATCCGAAGGATACAAACTGAAATAGTGATCACTTAGGGCTCGAACCCCAACCAAAGACAACTCTCCAGCGAAGAAATTTAAAAACTGAGGTAATTCATCTATCCACAACTTGCGCATCACCTTGCCCCATGAAGTAACACGAAAGTCATTCTTGAATTTTCCGCCTTCCTGTAAATTGTTTGTAGCGTGAATATATGCCTGTAGATACTCACTATAAGGATGCATTGTTCTAAACTTCTTTACATATATTGTCTTGCCTTCTATTCCCTTACGCTTAAGACGAATCAAGGGTCCATATGTGGGATTTTGATCATCCCTCGGTTCACGGTTTTTACGCAAGATAAAGTGCATTAGATTGTTGATTTCGCGCTTATGGATCAAGTCAAAACCGCAGAAATAAAACCTGCCCATGATCTCAGTTTCCGAAAGAGCTCGATTCTTACCGTTGGTAATAGCAAAATACCACCCCTGCAGTATTGGTATCTTGGGCATTACGCGCCTGAACAAAAAATCTGCAAAATAGATCACTCTGCCTAAATATGGAGTAAAATTCTTATAGAAGCGATGTTTCCGCTCGGTAATAGTCTGCCCCTTGCAGATGAATACTCCGCCAGGTGCCAGCATTTGATTTACCCTGATAATATACGCATTTAAACGGCGGAAGTCATTTATTTGATGTAAGTTAATAAAGAGATGCCGGCTTTCTTCTGCTTCATTTTGAATATTGAAAAATGTCTCGCTGTTAAGAACCAAAGTTTTACTTTTACTAAAGCGGCTAATATCCACATAGTCGTTAATAAACTCCAGCAATTCATGTTGATCTTTTAAATAATTCTGAAATAGGGGCACCATGATGCTATCCTCAGGGATAGCTTGCGAAAATGGCGGAACGTAAGCTTCGCAAGAAATAACCGGAATCTGTTTTTGTTCTTCCAGATAGAACTTGGGACTCTGTAAATCTTCCATGTCTTTCGAGCGAGTAAGCAATCCAGTAGAAGCATAAGTTTTATTCTCTTTGTGGAAGCGGAAAGCATAGTAAAACCCAACAAATATGAATAATTCTAGAGTTACTACTCCGAGAATCGTACCCAACACTATATATCTGGAATAATGAAACTTGCCAAAAACATACATAGCAATCAAGAGCAACATGATGGCAACGGCATCACATTTGAATAATCGTTTAAGTAGTTCTGCCCCATTCTCTATGCTTTTTAACGAATACTTTAAACCCCAAACTCCGGAACCGATCCAAATGATAATAAACGGGATCAGGGATCTACCATAACGAGCAACAATCACACGGGTACCGGTGCGTAGCTTTGCTACCAAGAGAAATGAAATTACAACTATAGCAATATCGAGCAAAAACATGCTGTATTTACTAAGATTATATTTCATCTTACCTCATCTACCTCTCATTAAAACCCTTAATACCACAAATAACTTGCATTATACTTTCCCAATAACATCTTTTGGAATTCAATAATATTCTCACGGTTCTTTATCCGAGTAGTCCAATTTGTAACAGGTAAAAAATAAGTGCTTGGGATGTCAACAGTTTTTTATTCTGCCGATAACTTATTTTCGCTTGTTGTTGTTCAACTCTTTTCTATTAATTACTTAGCTAAGCCATCAATAATATATAGTTACAATCTGCCCCTTTCCACTACTTTACTAACTAGAATAAACATCATCGCCAAAATGGCTCCAACTATGTTATAATACATGTCTTGGGGATTGAAACTGCGCCAAGGGATATATAGTTGTAAACATTCTAGTCCTATCCCAGTAGCAAGTACAATCCCTGAAAATTTAATGAATTCATGCTGCTTAAAAAAACTTAAACGCCGAACTCTGGATACCATCCATAGCCAAGCAAAACAAAGAATCATCAGAGTATGTACCAGATAGTCCAAGCGGAAAATCAGCATTTTGTTACAGCTCAAACTCTTATTGGATTCATTCCCGATTGGGATCACATTTATTAATACCAAAATCAGCAACCATAGCCAAAGAAGATTAGATTTCACTTTCCCCAAATTATTGCTCCAATAATCATCTTGTTATATGCACTTTATATCTTAATACTACTTAGCAAAACTTTCAAACTCTAGCGCCAAATAAACCTAACTATGACCCTATCTACCATATTCCCTTGCTTCAAGCGCTTACCCAAATCACGAACTCCATCTATCCTCAAACCGGGTCGTACGTCAAAAAAGCTGCCATCACATCTGCGTAATAGGTAGCGAACCTTATATCCGGATATGATAAAATATACTGTTTCTTTTTCACATAAATCCATTTCAGCATCGCATCGAATATGCATCTGCCTATAGTTAAAGTCTCGCCATAACCTTGCATTATCAATCCCCAAAGCTCTTCTATAGCTGGCAGCAACCGTGAAATTAAGCTCCAAATTTTTAGTTAACGTATTCCTATAATGCATCCAAGCTTTATTTATCTTATCTTGTTCAGAAATCTTAGGATTTTCTTGGTAAATAATGTCTAAGCTATTGTATAATAAGCCAAGATCGTGTTTCATATTCCATAAAACTCGAGCTGATTCTTTATTTAATGGGGTTGTATCCTGCGGGACAAAATATGTGGAACTCCAACCCAAAGAGTGCTCAAGCTGAGCCAGTTCCATCATGCGGGTGTAGTTAGTATATATATCATGATGTAATATAAAAAAGCTCGGCTTCTTTAACCGAGCAACATGTAAATATATCTCATTGAGCTTTTTATACCGCTCTACACTCTCTAAAAACGATTGATAATGGCTTAGTTTGATATCCCCTTCCATGAAGTGGTTGTACCGATCTATCAAATTACTAAGAAAGAGATTTAGCTTTACATTCATATAACTTTAAACTGGCATTGGGTAGGATTTTATAAAGTTTTTAAGTTGTAGGGTTATCCGTTAAGCGTTAAGCGTTATGCGTTACAGTGTTCTTGTTGAGAGCCTTCATGAGATTGATAATCATTTGTCGGATTCTTTTAAGCTGCTCCCTGTTTGCCTCAAAGTGCGATGAAGACTTGTTATAACCCAGCATATCAGATATCACCATTTGAGTATCAAGCTCGGATAAGGATCCTAAAGCTATATCAAGAAACCTCAGCAACTCTTTGTTACTGCTTCTGCCACAACCTTCAGCTATGTTTGAGGGTACAGATACAGCAGCTCTCCTCATTTGTGAGGTTAATCCGTATATCTCTTCTCTGGGAAAGCTGCCCGTATATTCATAAACGTTCTTAACCATTACCAAGCTGAGCTTGTATACTTCTAAATCAGTATGTAACATATCTATCTCTCACGCCTAACGCATAACCCATAACGCATAACCCATAACCCATAACCCTCTAAATCTGCGTTCTATCTAAGAAACTCCACCGTTCTCTGGAGTCCCTCTCTAAAATCAACTCGAACTTTGTAATTAAGCAAATCCTTCGCCTTATCTATTCCCGCCAGTGAGTGTTTCACATCTCCGGCTCTGTCTTTTTCAAACTTGGGCTCGATATTTTTTCCCAGTATTTCATTGATCATGTTCACCAAATCTATCAGAGTATAGCGTTCTCCACAAGCTATATTGATCACCTGCCCTGCCGCTTTCGGTGCAGTGCAAGCTTGGATATTTGCCCATACGTTGTTTTCTACAAAAGTGAAATCGCGAGATTGACTACCGTCACCATAGATCACTGGTTCTTTATCCGCCATAATCAGTTTGATGAATTTCGGAATCACAGCACTATATTGACTGGTGGGATCCTGATTCGGTCCAAACACGTTGAAATAACGTAACGCTACAGTCTCCAATCCATATATCTGCGAAAAGATCTGACAATAGCGTTCTTGGGCATATTTTGTAAGTGCGTAAGGAGATAAAGGATTAACCGGCATACTCTCCACCTTGGGTAGAGTCTCGCTATTCCCATAGATCGATGAGGATGAAGCTGTGATAACCCTCTTCACGCCAAATTCCTTCGCCGCTTCCAGGATATTTAGCATACCCAAGATATTCACGTCATTTGAAGTAATCGGATCGTTAATCGAACGCGGTACTGAGGGCAATGCACCCTGATGCAGGATGTAATCCACTCCCTTCACCGCCGATCTTACTATGTGAAAGCTACGTAGGTCTCCCTCGATCATGGTCAGATTTGCATTCTTCATCAGAGGCAGAATGTTCTCCCGCTTACCTGTGGCAAAATTATCCAGTACTACTACTTGCTGCCCTTGTTTGAGCAGCTCGGACACGATATTTGAGCCGATGAAGCCGGCCCCGCCT
>JAJBBD010000118.1 GCA_020532355.1 Candidatus Cloacimonadota bacterium
GTTGAACTAAATCCGCCCTACGGCGGATAACCTCTTACCAAATATACGAGTTGTAGTTTAAATTGCAAAGCCTTTGTATGGGCATATTTGTAACTAAACTTAAATCACAACATCATGGTAAGAACAAAAACAGGGCTCACTATCGTAGAAAGAGCCATGAGTCAAATTGACGGCTTTCAGAAGGTGCTGCGTACGCTGGAGCAGCAAACCGCCATGCGCGGGCAAAGCACCAGTACGCTCAACAACTACGTGCGACGCATTGCGGCCATAAGCTTAAAGTTCAATCGGTTGCCCGAGCATATCTCCGATGACGAGCTTAACGAGTACCTTACTGGGCTGGCCCTATCGGCCAAATCGCCATCGCGAAGTAACTTTAAGCATGCGGTTTACGGGTTGCGCTACTATTTCCGACACATTGGACAGGGGAAACGGGCCATTAATCTTCCGCCCATTAAAAAGGATGATAAGCTGCCCACCATCCTTAACCAGTCGGAGCTCAAAGAGCTGTTTGCTACGCCCAAGCTGCTTAAGCACCGGATTATCCTTTCGCTTATTTACTCGGCTGGGTTGCGCTCCCAGGAGGTTATACGCCTAAAGATTGCCGATATCGACTTTGAGCGAAAAACCATTCACATCCGCAGGAGCAAGTACAACAAGGACCGCATCGTACCGCTTTCCGACCTCATCGCCAAGGGGATACGGAAGTACCTAGCAGCAGAGCGTCCGCACGATTGGCTTTTTAACGGCAAAGAGGCCGACGGGCGTTACAGCTCCAAGGGTTTGAGCTGGATTATGCGCGAAACGTTGAAGAAGTCGTCGATTAAAAAGAAGGTAAACCTGCACTCGCTGCGGCATAGCTACGCAACACACCTGCTCGAGCAGGGCGCTAGTATCGTAACCGTTAAGGAGCTGCTAGGTCATGCCGACATAGCGACTACCATGGTCTATTTGCACGTAGCACAATGCGAAAAGGTTAAGGCGCATAGCCCGTTCGACCGACTTTATTCGACCCCAAAATGCAGCGACCGCCATTCGAACTAGCCGATGTGATCCATCGTTTTGGAGCCCGTTTTGTTGAGCGGTGCAAGCCCAATGCCTTCCAGGTGGGAACGCTCAGCGCGTTGGCTCGATGCCGAACCTCCGCTTTGGGCGGGCACGTTGAGCGGTGCAGCTGCTGCAAAAAGGAGCGTATCAGCTACAATAGCTGCCGTAATCGGCATTGCCCCAAGTGCCAACTATCCAACCAGGCCCTTTGGGTTGACGATTGCATTGCCAACACGCTCAGGTGTAAACACTTCCACTTGGTGTTCACCGTTCCGGAGGAGCTTAACGCTCTTTCGATGCTTGACAGCAGGGCTTTTTATAGCCGTATGTTCGAGTCTGTTTGGGACGTGCTGCGCACCTTTGGGTACTCTCATTTTGGCGTTGAGAGCGGGGCCATCTGCGTTCTGCATACCTGGGGGCAGAATCTGGTGCTGCATCCGCACATCCACTGTATTGTTCCGGCTGCAGGGCTAAACCTGCATGGTGAGCTCAAACATACCGGTAAAAACGGACGATACCTCTACCCGGTAAAGCAGCTGAGCAGCGCCTTTCGCACCAGCCTGCTAAAACGGCTGAAGGCGGACCTAAAAAAGGCCAACCTGCTTGACACTTACAAGCCCACCCTGGAAAAGACTAGGGCCAAGGAGTGGGTTGTGCACTGCGAGCCTGCGCTGGGAAAGGCGGAGCGTGTAATTCGCTACCTGGGCCAATACATCCATCGTGTGGCCATTTCAAATCAGCGCATTCTGAATATCGACGATGATAACGTTACTTTCCAATACAAGGATTACGCAGACTGTGAAAAATCGAAAGTAATGACGATTAGCGGCGTGGAGTTTTTACGCCGTTTCTGCCTGCATATCTTACCAAAACGATTTGTGAAAATCCGTCGCTACGGAATCTACGGCAATCGCTACAAGCGCCAAATGCGCAGAGCCTTTGGTGCTGACGATTCTCTGCCACCCGAAACGCGCAAAGAGAGGCTGCAACGGGTCTTGGGGTCTGACCCGTTGCAATGTCCGTACTGCAAAAAGGGGCAGATGGTTCGCGTTGATGTTCTACCCCGAATTCGTTCGCCGAGCGCTACCTCCTTTCGTCTATTGGAAAAGGTTTTAGCTTAAATTTCTAGGGTTTAAAAGCATGGCTTCGTCCATGCTGGGCATTGCATTGCCTAATTCTAGCGTTTTTGGTCAGGGGCTCTTACTTTCTCCATAGCTTTTCGCTATTTGTGTTTTTTTCTTACAAGTTGAAGCCCCATTTGTTCAGAGTACCTCACCTTCCGAGCCTCCAATTTCCCTTTTAGCGTATTAAAAACATTCAATTAACTCCATAGCGCTGCGCCGATGCGGATATACGGGCGGGTGTAGTTCAACCTAGGCTTCTCGCTGGGCACTGCGTGCCGCTATGAAGCCTTAGTATTGGCACCAGTTTT
The DNA here is from genome assembly GCA_020532355.1 of Candidatus Cloacimonadota bacterium. Taxonomy (NCBI): domain Bacteria; kingdom Pseudomonadati; phylum Candidatus Cloacimonadota; species Candidatus Cloacimonadota bacterium. The sequence goes on from JAJBBD010000118.1 coordinate 2,477, forward strand.
TATTCATTTTTCTCTTGTTTTCTCAAATAGTCAAGCAAAGAATTAAATAAAGGAAACATTGTTCCTTGGTCTGTCCACCCATCCCACATTAAATTTAACCAAATTTCATTTTGGAATATTATCTCAGCACTTTTCGGGTCATATAATGTTAGTCCAGCAAACCAACCGTCTCCAGGTTTATTAACCTTTGTCAGATTTAGAATAACGAACGGTTGGTTTATTTTGTATGCTCTATTTAATCCAACCTTGTCAGATAGAGATGGAATTTGGTCAGATAAACCTTTTTTTACAATCTCACTCTCAAATTGGTCATAAGTCAGAACTTTATCAAAATAATTCAAATTTTTTCCCATCGCTAACCAATAATCCGTAGATGGAACAACTAACATCATTTTCAGAGTGTCTGGATTTGTTGGTTTATCAATCAAGATTGTCGGATTTTTATTCCTTTTTGCTGGGAAA
>JAJBBD010000119.1 GCA_020532355.1 Candidatus Cloacimonadota bacterium
CGGAACTATCGCCAACTAGAGCCAAATAATCTATAAACTGCTCTGGACTCACCCCATATTTTTTTTCTACTTCTTGGATATTAATTATAGCATCTTTCATGGGATCGTAAATCTTACTCTGGCTCCCCACAAGTTGGCAATAATCCTTATCACCCGTTACATATATAATTTCGAATTCGTCTTCGTACTTCTTGCCTAAGGTACCCAAGGCGTCATCTGCTTCATATCCATCAGCGCCAACTTGAGGCACATTAATAAGGCGAAAAAACTCTATTATCGGTGCTATTTGGCTTTGCAAATCATCTGGCATAGGTGGTCTATTTGCCTTGTATTCTTCATAGTCTCGATGTCGAAAAGTTGGGGCTTTACGATCGAAGGCTATGGCAATGTGTTGTGCATCCATTTTATCCACTAAAGTGAGGAAGGAATTGAGTACACCAAATATTGCGGATGTGTTTTCTTGTTTGCTGTTTATCAATGGATTTCTAATAAACGCAAAATAGGCTCGATACAAAAGAGCAGTTCCATCAATTAAATATAGCTTGTTTTTCATATTATCTCCACAATCACATAAGTAGAAAGATGCCCCATTCAAGTGCTGGAGCATTGTCAAGTTTGAGCTTGATACCATATTTGTAAAGCTCTTTTTTGCTACCTGATACTTTACAATAATCTTAGCGATGCTTTAAGCTGAAATCTTCTTGAGGATTATGGAGTATGGCAGGATGAACCCTATCTAATATCTGCGTTATGCAGTCGGGTAGGTTCTGGGGAAAATTATTACTCTCCGCTGCGCGGATGGCCTTTTTCGTATGCCTCTTTAATATCTTCCAAGCTTAGATGAGTGTACACCTCTGTGGTAGCAAGGCAGGAATGTCCTAAAAGTTCTTGGATTACGCGCAGATCTGCTCCGCGAGCAAGCATGTGGGTAGCAAAGGAGTGGCGAATAGTATGTGGAGAATAGCCCTTATCGTGGGCAATGAGATCTATATAGCGCATCAGAATTGTACGCAATTGGGTGGTATCGAAGTTTTTCCCGCTACGGGTAAGAAATATCCGGTTGCTGCTATACTCCCGAGCCAATTGAGGACGACGTTGCAAGTAGATATTTAAAGCTTCCAACGCTGGTGCTCCAACTGGAATCATTCGTTGTTTGTTGCCTTTACCGGTTACGCGGATAATGCTTCTTTTCGTATCCAAATCTTCCAGTCGCAAATTTGCCAATTCCATTAGCCTTAGACCACAGCTATATAGCAGTTCAAATATGGCACGATTGCGGATGCCAAATAGAGTATCGGTATCAGGTATGCGGATAAGAGTTTCCATTTCCTTCTCACTGAAGAATTTGGGAAGCTTTTTTTCCACTTTTGGCCGCCTGATTTTGAGCATGGGATTTATCTCGATAACCTTTTGCATTTTAAGATACTTAAACAGCGAGGAAAGCGAAGCAATCTTGCGTCCTAAAGTATTATTGCAATCCGGTCGTTCCGATAGCCATTTAAGAAAAGCGCGAATGTGCAAGGTAGATATTTCTCGCATTTTTAAGCCCCCAAAATACTGGTCTATAAAACCTGTAAATTGAAGTAAATCAAACTCGTAGCCATCCAATGTGCGAGGGCTTTTGCCCTGTAAGGCAAGGTAGTTCCTGTGTTTTTCAATCCACTCTTTCAGCAAAAAACGCTCCTTTGGGTTGTATAAGACACATTTTTTGCTTGCCTTATTCCTTGTCGAGAAAAAACTTGCTCTATGAAAGTGGAGGTATTATGAACCAACATATAGATAGTAGTGCCCAATTGGGTACAGATGTCCGCATCGGTTTCAATACGATCATCATGGAAAATGTTCAAATTGGCAGCAATTGCCTGATTGGACACAATGTGGTAATTCATGCCGGCAGCATTATTGGTGATAATGTCCGAATTGACGACAATGTAATTATTGGTAAAAAACCGCTTTCCTCTCCACGCAGCATATTCAAGGTTCCCGAGAACCTCTCCCCCTCAATAATTGGCAGCTTTTGCCAGATTGGCGCAAACGTGGTAGTATATGCTCAATGCGAAATTGGCGAACGTAATCTGATAGCCGATTTGGCAACCATTAGAGAGAATGTGAAAATAGGGGATCTGAACATAATAGGTCGCAATGTGAGCATCGAGAACTTTGTAAACATTGGAAATCGCAATAAGTTTGAAACCAATTCTTACATAACAGCATATTCTAATATTGAAGATTACTGCTTTGTAGCCCCTTGTGTGGCAACCAGTAACGATAACTATATGGCAAGAGATAAGGAACGCTTCAATCATTTTAAGGGCATCACTATGAAAAGTGGCGCTAGAATTGGCGTAAATGCAACAATACTACCCGGAAAGATCATTGCTCAAGATGGAACTATCGCCGCTGGGGCAGTGGTAACCAAAGATGTTAACTCCGCCAACATCGTAGTGGGAAATCCCGCTAAGGTATTTCGCGAAGTGCCTGAAGCTCAACTACTAAAAAACAATCTGGATAAATAATGAAAGCGCTGATAATTATTCCCACCTACAATGAAGTGGAAAACATAGAACATTTGCTAACGATTCTTTTGGCAAACAATAAAGGCTTAGAAGTATTGGTGTTGGACGATAACAGCCCAGATGGCACAGCCGCTGTAGTAAAGAAAATTATGGCAAATGAAGAGCGAGTGCACCTTATAGAGCGCCCAAACAAGATGGGCTTGGGCTCCGCCTATGTAATAGGATTCAAATATGCCTTGCAGAATGATTTTGAATTCATCATGCAAATGGATGCAGATTTTTCCCACAATCCCGATGATGTGCCCCGTTTATTGGAAACAGCACAAAACTACGATTTGGTGATTGGATCTCGCTATTCAAACGGCGTTAACATTATCAACTGGCCAATTCAACGTCTATTGATTAGCTATTTTGCTTCCAAGTATGTACGCCTCATAACATCTATGCCAATCAAAGACCCTACGGGGGGATTCAAATGCTTTCACCGTAAAGCATTGGAAAGCATAAATCTGGAGCGAATACTATCCGATGGTTATGCGTTTCAGATCGAGATGAATTTCCGCATTTGGGCTAAAGGTTTTAGCATCAAAGAAATACCTATAGTTTTTACGGAACGCATCAATGGGGTATCCAAAATGAGCAGACACATAGTGTGGGAAGCAGCATGGATGGTGTGGAATTTACAATTTAGAAAGCTTTTGGGCACACTGCATTAAAGGCTTAGGAAACAAAACTTACTATGCTGGAAAGAATTAACAATCCTATATTACAAAATGAAGAAGCAGATTATGATCGGGCTTTACGACCACGTACACTAAGTGATTTTATCGGTCAAGAACACATCAAGGAACAGCTCGACATAAGTATTCAGGCTGCCCGGATGCGCTCTGAGCCCTTGGATCATGTATTATTTTATGGTCCTCCCGGCTTAGGAAAAACAACCCTGGCATCCATTATTGCCCGCGAAATGGGAGTTAACATAACGGTTTCTAGCGGTCCTGTTATAGAAAAACCTTCAGATTTGGCGGGTATCTTAACAAACTTGGGGCGCAATGAAACACTTTTCATCGATGAGATTCACCGTCTTTCACATGTAATTGAAGAGTACATATATCCCGCTATGGAAGATTATGAGATGGAAATTATCCTGGATAGCGGGCCATCATCGCGTACGCTTAAAATTCCCATCGAACCCTTTACTTTGATTGGAGCAACTACGCGCGCCGGATTGCTTACTCCGCCCTTGAGGGATCGTTTTGGCATTGTTTTAAGACTGGATTATTACGATCAAAGCTCTATTGAACAGATTATCAAACGCTCGGCAAGGCTTTTAGAGGTCTCAACAGAAGAAGAAGGCGTTAAAGAGCTTGCTAAACGAAGCCGGGGAACTCCACGCATTGCAAATCGCCTCCTGAGGCGAGTACGAGATTATGCTCAAATTCGCGGGGATGGCATCATCACTTACGAAATAGCAGTTGCTGCGCTATCGATGCTGCAAGTGGATCACGCCGGATTGGATGAAATGGATAAACGCATCTTGAGTACAATCATTGAGAATTATCGTGGTGGTCCGGTTGGCATAAAAACCATCTCTACAGCCATTGGTGAAGATGCTGGAACAATAGAAGAAATATTTGAGCCGTATTTGGTGCAACAAGGCTTTTTGGAGCGCACTACTCAAGGACGCAAGGTTACGCTAAAAGCATATCGGCATTTAGGGTTGAGCCCTATTGCCGAGCAGGCAGAAATTTTCGAAGCATAAATGGGTTATACCAAAAACATCGGGCACAACCTGCTAACGCAAATTCTAAAAATTACTTTTGGCGTTGTAACCGGTGTTTTAGTAGCCCGTGCCTTGGGTCCGGCTCGTCAAGGATATATTGCCTACATCATCCTCATCTTCACATTGTTGGGAAATTTTGGACATCTGGGTATAATATCGGCAGTAACCTATCATCAGAAACGAAGCGGATTTGAGCGTTTGACAATCTACAGCACAAATGTCAATGTATTAATCCTGTTTTCTTTAGCGATTTGCGGAATAATAATCATCTTAAGATCGAGTGGAGTATTTTTAACAGATTATTCCTGGTCTTTGGTAATAGGCGGATTGCTGATGATGATTTGCTACCTCTTTATTGGTCACCATCAAGCTTGGCTTACCGGAGATGAACGTATTATTTTGAACAATCAGATTGGGCTTAGTTCCTTCTTCTTGAAAAGTGGATCCATTCTATTACTTTGGCTTTGGGGAGCGCTTACTTTTAAAACTTACTTTTGGATAAGTGTTTTAGCCTTATTAATGTGGCTGATACTAATCCAAATAAAACTGAGAGAAGAATACATACCCAATATCCTTATTCCGGTGCTAAAAGCAGAATTTGCCTACGGTAGCGTATCTTGGGCTTCTACATTATTTGCTTTTTTACATTATAGGGCAGATCAGATAATGATTAAGCAATACTTGGGCTCGGCAGAACTTGGTATTTATACTATTGCCGTCACCATCGCAGAATTGCTATTTTTACTGCCAATTTCCATCAATACAGCCTTAACTGGGAGATTGTATAATTTGCCAGAAGATGACAATGGGAAACAGCTTTTAGCTCGCACTACCCGCATTAGCTGGAGCATCTGTTTTGCCTTATGCCTGATTGCCATTCCCGGAAGCCTGCTAATTCCTTTGGTGTATTCGGCGGCATATGCTAAAGCTACCTCAATAATGCTAGTCCTATTGCCAGGAGTGCTATTTGCTTGCATTCCCAAGATGGTTTCACCCTGGTTCTTTAGTAGTGGCAGACCTAAAGTGCATCTTAGAATTACCTTTATCTGTTTGGTACTTAATGTAGTTCTAAATTTCATCTTTATCCCTCTCTGGGGAAGTTTGGGAGCCGCTCTCGCTTCTAGTATTTCATATTTTTTCTATGGGCTTTATTATATTCTAATGTTGGTTTTGAGGGAGGGCTTTTCACTGCGAGAACTAATCTGCCCAGATATTGTGGATCTGAAGCTTTTACAAAATCTTAGAAAATCATGATGTTAAAGAAAGATTCCTGGCAAAGTATTGCTAATATACACTTTAGAGGATACATCTATGACGAAGGGGGAAATCCGGCTAAGCTTAGTGAACTCAACCGCCGTTTTGGCAATAGCAAGGGCATAGCAGAAATTGAAGAACAACTAAAACAAGCAAATGGCTGCTTTGCTCTAATTATTCAAAATAAGAATTTTACCATTGCGGCAGTAGATAGAATCCGCTCTATTCCCCTATTCTTTGACGCAAACAATAGGATTGCAGATGCAGCAAATGATTTGTATAAGCTGGATATTCAAAGCATAAAGGATACATCACCCGAGATTCTTAATGAATTCTTGATAACCGGATTTGTTAGCGGCGCCCAAACACTTCACCCTAAAATTCAACAGATTCCTGCAGGTTACTATTTGCTGTTGGAAAACGGCAAAGAACCACAGCTAAAGATGTATTATGGGTATTTTCACAAACGCGAACTTGACGATTCGGAGGAAGCTTTGCGGGCAAAGTTGCACCAGGTACATTTGAATATAACTGAGCGACTAATTAATAACCTTGCCGGAAGAGCAGCCGTGATTCCTTTAAGCGGAGGTTACGATTCCAGATTGATCGCTTATCTGCTAAAACGAGCAAATTACCCTGCCATTTATACCTTCACTTACGATGCAGTAAATAACCCTGAAGCGAAAATCTCTCAAAAGGTGGCTAAACACCTAAATGTCCCATGGCTATTTGTGGAACATACATATAAAAGCTGGAATAAAGCCTATTTTTCCAATGAGCGTATGAAACATTATCAGTATGCGTTTAATGGCGTATCCAGCCCCCATATACAAGATTGGCTGGCTGTAAAAGAACTTCGAAATAATAAACTGATTCCAAAAAATAGCGTTATTACCCCAGGGCATACTGCAGATTATCTCGAAGGTTCGCGTTTACCGCTTTGTTATAGAGAAAAAACCAAGTTTAGTGATAAGGACTTAATCGAACAAATCATAAAAAGGCATTATTCTCTGTGGAAAACCCAGTCTATGGATGATATTGCCATATACACAAAACGCATAAGAAACAATATCCAGATCCCCGAAAGTATGAATGCGCAAGAAGCGGCATCCTTATTGGAGTATTGGGAAGTTATTGAGCGGCAAGCTAAATTTATCGTAAATTCGGTAAGAGCCTATGAGGATTTGGGCTTTAGTTGGTGTTTACCCTTTTGGGATGCTGAATTGATGGAGTTTTGGAGTACCATACCGTTAAGCTTACGTGTGGGGCGTAAATTGTGGCACCAATACCGCCATAAGTACCTACCCATACCTATACCAGTGTTTAAGTACCCAAACTTACCTATACGAATCCGTGATAAAATCCTCCGTGTTATGTTTGGGGAAATTATGGATGTTCGTTATGGGCGTTTTGCAGAATTCCGCAACCCCTTTCAATATGCATCTGCCAAAGTATCAAATTACCTGCGCGATGAAATTGAATATCCTGCATATATAAACCCCAATAAACCTCTGCTTAGATGCCACATGAATGCATTACAAGCACTTAGGGCAATTTACGAGTTATAAAACAGTCGTTATGACAAACCTGAGCTTTGTTTGCTTATCATTCAAAACTTCCTGCCTTATCTGCATACTGGCTTCAATTAAGCTCCATTTATAACCCAGCTCAAATTCTGCTTGTAAATTGTTGTGCCCTAAAACTTCATACCCCATATCGTTGTTCTGGTATATAAGCATCTTGTAGTTGGCACTGGAGTTTACTCTAAACCCACCACAGATATTGAGTCCTGAAGAGCTATAAGCAATATGCTGTGCCCAATAAGAACCATTGCTAAGCGCCGCTGCCTTCTCTTGTTGATGATAGTGAGCTCTACATTCTATCCGCCAATTCGAGTCGACATTATAATCTGCTGTTAGATTGAAACGCAAATGCAGAGGCTTGCTATGAATGTAGATGCTGTCTATGGAAGTAAGAATCTCTCTATCTATAAGCTTTAACTTGAGAGCTATTAGCAGATTACTGTTTTTAAATGTTGCCTTAAAACTGCTGTGAGAAAGCCATTGAGGATCGTTAATATCTCCTCGCCTATGGTTGATAACCGTACCAAAATTAAATTGCAAAGCCTTGAGTGGCTTGTATTGCAGTTCGACACTTATCTCTTCTCGATTATCTAGTGTATTTAACAACATGGCTTTGCTTGCATATGCAGGGCGTTGATAATCCAGCAATCGGGTATATGACCATGTATTTCTGAACATTCCACTTTGTAAGCACCATTCTGACTTAAGTGCTGGTGTTTTGCCATGCATAGCCAGCTCTGCTTTGAGAGTGTTTGACGTGCTATTTAGAATTAAATAAGTACTAACAGTCTGCAACAATGAATCTGCTCTAGAAGAAGAGAAAGCGCGATCATACAGCTGGTAATAGTACAATGAGCCTGCTTCGATGAGATCGCTACGATAATATAATCCGGCAGCCAATATTTGTTCTGTACTGGTACATATATAGCTCTGTTTAGTCTTGGGCAGGAAAGATATCATTTCTTCGCTTAAGCGAACATCCCGCTCCACTTGCGACGCCAAAGCTATCAAACCCCAGCACTTATATTGAAGATCAATGCCCAATCCGCTTGGAGAAAAGCTTGAAGGATGAGGAGGGTTTTTCATTCTATTGTTACCACTCTGCCGTTTCAGTACCAATCCATTGCCCCAAGTTGGACTAAAAGATCCCAATACAAAAGATTGTCTATGCTTGAATTGGAGATTAGCCAAAAACTCATTCTCATGCCGCATCCCACCCCTTATTTGCCAATCCTTCTTTTTCAAATGTATGTAGCTAGTAATGTATTGTACCTCCGAACTGTATCCGGAAATCGAGAATGCCCCTTTTACCGAATCGTATTCTTTATATTGGGCATCAATATTGATATCCGCCAAATCCTCTTTAACCAATTCTGGTATCACCAAAAGCTCATCATCTACAACCTGTGCAAAGGCAAGCCCCACTATTAAATAAAATACTAGCCCAAGGGCAGTTTTCACCAATATACGTCCAATGATAGTGAGTGAGTGGGATTCAGATCAGTATGTGTGCGAATCGAATACATTAAAGCTAGTTTGCCACGTCTTAACTGCACTCCGGTGCCAAAACGGTTAGGTTCGTTTTGCCAGGAACCAATTACTGAGATACACTCGTGTAGATATGCCACCATACCAATGCGAAAGAAATCCTCATAAGTGTTTGGATTCACATATCCCAAAGCAATATTAACCTCTGAGCTTAGTGCTGTTTTTAGGCTCAAACAAAGCTGACTTGAGGATAAATTTTGGCGAAGCAGCTTAAGTTCTGCCCCATAGTCTTTCCAGTTGTAAGCAACACCCAAATCGTAAGCCCAGTCATAGTTACCATCCTCTTCATCTACAGCATCATATATCATATGGCTGCTGGCCCCCAGAGCGAAGCCATGCCAACAATAGTGCGCATTCAGGTAAGGATTGTGATAGATATAATCCTGATGATACAGATACGTATTTCCCAGTCCAACATACAAATTATTGATATTTACTGCATTATGAAGCCCAAAAATGCTTATTTGCGATAGATTGAAAGGACGAGTATAAAAAGAAGAAAGACCTTTCAGTTTCATAACCGGTGAAATAGAATAATCTGCCACAGATTCTGAGAGTATTGAAAGCCCACTGAGGGCATTTGCCATTGCAGAACTCTCTTGCATCAATGCTCCCAACGGTAAACTGAGAATCATTAGTGCCAGAGCAAGAAGCTTCATCTCAATACAATGCCAGCTCGCTTTCCGGATCGAAGAAATGAGCTTTTACCATGTCTACCGTAACCGGGAGTTCTTTATCGATCTGAGGCAATTCTTTGGGGTCAAATCGTGCCACAAAGCTATATTGTTTGGTTTTCAATACCACATGGAATTCATTTCCCAAGGGCTCTACCAGATCACAAATCGGAGTAAACTTCTGTGGGTACTCTGCCATACTATCATGTCGGGCATCATAAATATCTTCTGGGCGGATACCCATGATTATTTCTTTATTTTCATATTTCTTGAGCAGAGTACTTTGATCTGGAGTAAGCTGAAGCTGATAATCTCCACTATCAAAAATCAAAGAACTATCTTTGGCTAACAACTTGCCCGTTACCATATTGATGGCTGGACTGCCAATAAACCCTGCTACAAATACATTTGCTGGTTTATTATAAATATTCAAAGGACTATCTATCTGATGAATAACTCCATCTTTCATAACCACAATACGATCTGCCATCGTCATAGCTTCTACCTGGTCGTGAGTTACATAAATCATTGTGTTTGCCAATGTTTGATGCAGTTTCACTATCTCTGCCCGCATGGCTACTCTTAGTTTGGCATCCAGATTTGAAAGTGGTTCATCAAAAAGAAATACTTTAGGATTTCGTACAATAGCTCTACCTAAAGCAACGCGTTGACGCTGCCCCCCAGATAACTGAGCCGGCTTTCGTTTCAACATGCTTTCAATACCCAGAAGAGCTGCAGCGTTATCTACTTTAGTCTGAATTTCGGCCTTGCTCTCTCCTCTCAGCTTAAGGGCAAAAGCCATATTATCATACACTGTCATATGCGGATATAGGGCATAATTTTGAAACACCATAGCTATATCACGTTCTTTGGGTGGTTTTTTGTTCACCAGATTGTCGCCAATATATATATCGCCACTGGATATTTCTTCTAAGCCCGCAATAAGGCGCAGTACAGTTGTTTTACCGCATCCAGAGGGACCCACAAGCACCACAAACTCTTGGTCTTCAGCTACAAAGCTCACATCTTTTACGGCATGGAAACCGTTATCATAATACTTATTTAAGTTTTTTACAACTATCTTTGCCATGGCATTCTCCTTATCTGAAAAGAAAATTTAGCTCTGCATAAAATGTCAAGCAGGATTTTTATTCTTCCTATAAACCTCTACTCGATTGCGCCCTTTTTCTTTTGCCTTATACAGAGCTGCATCTGCATTTTGAACAAAGCGCTGGAGTTCACAACAATCTGCACTTGTACTAAACTGCTCGCATGATAGACCAATGCTGATCGTTATCTTAATTTTATTATTTTTATATTGAAAGGTCTTATTCTCAATTTGCTGACGCAGATCTTGCATCATTTTTTTGCTTCTCTGCATAGAAACGTCGAACAGCACTACCAAAAACTCCTCTCCACCATAGCGGATGATGATATCACTTTTTCTAAACGCACTTTCAAGAATTGTACCCAAATCTCGTAGCACACTATCACCAGCAGCATGACCATATATATCGTTTACGCGCTTGAAATAGTCTATATCCAACATGGCAAAGCTCACCGATGCCTTGTGTCTAAAAGACAACGCTACTATTTGGGTAAGATTGTTTTCCATATAGCGTCTGTTTCTCAAGCCTGTCAATGAATCGCGCAGAGATAGTTCTCCCACCTCTTGATACAGTTCCTCAATTTTATCATAATTCATTTGTAGGTTTTCCACATAGCTATTATTGCGCATACTGGTTTGATGAGAAAGATTCAAGTAAAGCTTGTCTAAATAGCTAATACTGTTTTTATAATCGTTTGGTTTACTGTGCATGCGCAGATATTTAGAAATCCCAATCAAGCGTTCCCAGCATTTATGCAAAAAGTAGTTTGAAGATTTATAGCTTTGGATGCTTTCTCTTAGATTCTCATCAAGCCCACTCATATAGTTCCCCGCAAAGAAGTGCAAAGCATGTAGCTGTTCGGCATTGAGTATGTTCTCGTTGAAGTCGATCAAATCCTTATAAAACTCCATTTTTTGTTCTGGAGATATGATCTTGTCGTCCATAGAAAATAATTCATATCCAACCATTGCGCTATTGATATTCTTATGCTCTCTGATGTGTTGGTACAGATTCATCAGTAATGCCTTATAGTAAACTGTGTTTTTAATGATCTCCAGATTATTTAACCATTTTACCATCAAAAAAAGCGCAACCTCTTCTCCTTGTGCTTCAAAAACTTCCACAGTAAGTGTGAGTAAAATCCTCATCTTTTCTTCCACGTTGCTTGTGGCGTTCATTATTTGAAATCTGCAAATGTAGTACAAAGCATAAAAACTCAAATTGCTTTCTTCTATCTCCTGTTCCAATTCTTGTGCCAAAGCATTTGCGGCTGAAAAGTGTTTTATTTCTACATAC
>JAJBBD010000120.1 GCA_020532355.1 Candidatus Cloacimonadota bacterium
TATGAAAATTCCAGTGTAACTATTTTGTCAAGTTCTATCTCCCGCAATCATTTTTCTAAGTCTTGGCTCTTACGCTTATCATTATGTAACGCTGTTTTAAGCCTCCCTTGTTTGTCCCACTTTTTTTTTGATGCCTGTCTATATTTCCCAGAATTAGTAAGAAGTCATCATGATTTTCTTGACACTTTTTGCTATTGTATCAGTTTGTTTTAAAAAATATAGAAGATAGAAGGTTGAAATGAACTGGAAGGTAACAATCTGCGAGCCCTGCCTAGATAATAAAGAACTGGAAGCCGTAATCAATGTAGTTAAAAGTGGCTGGTTCACTATGGGTGAACGTACCCAAGCATTTGAAGCTGATTTTGCGGCACAACTTGGAGTAAAGCATTGTTTTGCGGTAACAAACGGAACTGCTGCACTGCACTTGGCAAATATGGCACTTGGCATCCAATCCGGCGACGAAGTAATTTGCCCCGCTTTAACATTTGTAGCCTCAGCAAACGCTTCCCGTTACACTGGAGCAAAAGTTGTTTTTGCTGATTCCATTTCTTCCGAAGACCTTTGTATAGATCCTCAAGCCATCGAAAAACTCATCAATAGTCGCACAAAAGCGATAACAGCGGTACATTATGGCGGGTTTGGTTGCAATATGGAAGAGATTATGGCTATTGCCACAAAACACGGTTTAAGTGTTATTGAAGATAGCGCCCACGCAGTTTTGGCAAAACAACCTCATCATGGCGAACTGCATAGCTTGGGCAGCATAGGTGATGTTGGCTGTTTCAGCTTTTTCAGCAATAAGAACATGATGACCGGTGAAGGTGGCATGGTTGTCACCAACCGAGATGATCTTGCCGAAAAAATCAAACTGATGCGTTCTCACGGCATGACTAGCCTCACATTGGAACGGCATAAAGGACACAGTTCTGGATATGACGTAATTGGCTTGGGATATAACTATCGCATTGATGAATTACACTCTGCCATTGGGATCGAGCAACTCAAAAAACTTCCGGCTCTTAATGCCACCCGCCGAAAACTAATTAAGCACTATTATACTTTATTGCAAGATAATCCTAACGTTGTTCTGCCCTTCCAAACAAGAAATCTGGAACATACAACTCCGCACATCATGTCCATCATGCTAAAGGATAACTATCTAAATACTAAAAATATACTTCGTGAAAACGGAATACAAACCAGCAAACACTATGACCTGATTCCCACTTTCTCTGCCTTCTCGGGATCAAATTTTACCAGCAGTATTCCTTGGATAGATAATCTGCTTACCTTACCCCTGCATCCGCTGATGAGCGAAACCGATGTAGAATATGTCTGCCAAGTTTTAAACTCAATCTAAGCCAAGTTTAGAGATTTTGCGTTATAAAACCTCTGATTAATTGTAATATGAAGCATCTTGCCGCTTTAGTTAAATAACAAAACACCCAGCATCTTCTCCCGCGACAAAAAGCTATAAATAGGCATAATTCAGGTTGTCATCATCCTGCCACAAGGCATGATCTCGGGAGTAAACTTGCTTAATCCCCTGTTAAAGCAATGGGTATGGAAAGTGCATAGGAAAGCTCAACGCCTTTTATCGGAATACTTATTAGCCTTTTAAGAGCGTTACACATTGTGCATCCTTACAATAAACTACAAATTTGAGGCATTTAATTTCACTTTTGGAGATGTATTCCCGCTCACCATACCCTTTAAGTGAAACTCTGCTTTATCCCAATTGAGGCATTGGAGATCAAAGCGCATAAACTAACTATCACTTATTTAATATCTTATGGGCGGTTTGGACTTCAATAGCATTGTTCAGGTTTATGCCCCGATCTTTTGCCACTCACCTTGCTAAAATAAAAAGAGGAGTTCCAAAGAACTCCTCGTATAAGAATTTATCTGTTACTTATTCTATTTCAAATTCGATTCTGCGGTTTAAGGCGCGCCCATCTTCTGTATCATTGGAGGCGCGAGGTTGAGTTTCTCCTCTGCCTTCGGCACGGATCCGCTCTGCAGCAATGCCTTTTTCAATAAACCAATTGCGAACTGAATTTGCTCTGTTTGAAGAAAGTACCATATTGCTGGCGTCGTTGCCTATGTTATCGGTATGTCCGGTAATGAGTATATTAACCTCCGGATTTGCTGCCAGCGCAGTATAGGCTTTTTCAAGCACGGGGATCGATTCCGGAAGGATATTGGCTTGTGCGGTTTCGAAGAATATGCCCTCCAAAGAGAAAGTAGCTCCTTCCTTTAAATCCAATACATCATCTTTGGGGTCAAGAGGATTAGTTTTGGCAAGAATTTCTTCGCCATCGCCCACAGAGCCTTTATCTGTATCTGTTAGCAATGGATTGGTTTTATGCTCCATTATTTCAGCGAAATCGCTAAGTCCATCGCCATCTGTATCAACTTTTGCCGGATTTGTATGATAGGTAATAACTTCATCTTTATCGTTAATACCGTCTGCATCCGTATCGATCTTGAGAGGATTGGTTCTGTATTGCATCAGTTCTACATAATCGGAAAGTCCATCACCATCTGTATCTGCCTTGCGAGGATCGGTGCCATACACGTTTATCTCGTCGTAATCGCTAATACCATCACTATCACTATCCATCGTGCGGGGATCTTGTTGTACAACAGGTTTGGGTGCCACTGGAATGGGAGAAGGTTTCAGCTTGGTAACTTTGGTACCGGGATTGTAGAATGAAAGCCCCGCACTTAGGCTATAGAAACCATCATGATCTTTGCCGGTAAATGTGTTCATATCGTCGTCGCCAATTCTAATGCGACCGTCCATAGCGTCTGAATTTGCCAAATTGTAACCCAAAGTAACTTCCAGATTCATTCCAGGTTTAAGCTGAGTTTGCAAACCCACACCCAATGGAATATGCGGAATAATATCTGCATCGCTTTGGCTGAGATCCAAAGAACCCCCAATTCCGCCATAAATGAATGGTGAGTACTTTTTATCGTACCAAGGATTAAAAATGAAGCGGTAATCTCCCATTAATGTGCTTGTACTATATCCTTTGGGAGAGCTCTTTGTGGCATGCAGAGGAGTGAAGCCCAATCCAATTCTGGTAAACAAAAAGGGAAATACTTCTAGTTGGATATGCCCACGCGCCATTGGCGCAAGATTCTCTGCCTTTCCGGCATTATCGCCTCGAGCTATCCCAAATTCGTATCCATAGCTCCAACCCGGACTAGTTTCCATGGCAGCGTAAACTAAGGCTACCGGGATCAACAGTAAAACTAATAGAAATGCTTTTGTTCTCATTTCTTGTGCTCCTTACAATGAATATAAAATCTTAATGACAATAGAATTCCATATTATTATCATAGCTTACAGATGCGAAATAACACGAAAAACTATTACATTAATAGATAAGTTACACAAGAAAAATAAAATTGCTATAGAATTTAATCTAAAACCAGCTATTTTATCAAATTTGTAGATACTCAAACAATAGATATCTACATAGCTGCCGAAAGTACTATTTTGTGCGTTTAACCTTAAAAAGGACCACCAATCCCACTAATGCTGGGATAAGATCCTGAAAGAAAAAAAGAGTAATGGTGGCAGCTACAGCTTGTTCTGAAGTAAACTGATATAGATTTAGAAAATGGATGGCAAAACCCTCTCTTAAGCCCAATCCGGATATGGTTATCGGAATGGAATTAGATACATTTGTTAGCGACATTGCCAGCCAAGTGTTTAGCCCGGAGATAAATCCTAAGGTATTTAGAATCAAATAATACTGCACATACATAATCAAAGTATTGGCAATTTGTAAAAGCATCATGCGCGGTGCTTGCATTAAAAATGCGGGTAAGAATTCTCGCCATCTTGCTTTGGAAGCCATAATCAAGGCAGCCCAAAATGGCATAAATGCTACTAAAATCAAGATTCCAACTCGCAGAACTAATTCAACCTGAGGAAAAACAAAAAAAGCCGCCACTGCCGCAAAAGTCCAGGTTGCCCACGTCATAAATAAACGTTCTGTAGTAGTGGAAATCAAGGATGCTAAGATGCTGCTGTTCTTAAGATAAAAGACCTTGGCAAAAGAGGCATGCCCGCCAGGTAAGGCAAAACGCAGTGGCAATGCCAAGAGATACGAATTTATAACTTCTTTGGGTCGGTATTGATATGCCGGATTAAGATGAAGAGCAAACCGCCAATTGTTGATTTGGATAAAATGCCTAAGCACAGTAAGGACAAATATTGCAAAAGCATAGCCTAAGGGAAGTTTTGCAGCTTGTTTAAAAGCTGCTTGGAGGTTGATTTGCCGAAATACTACATATAGCAACGCTACCGAAAACAGCAATCTTGCCAGATATGCAAGCTGCTTGAATCCCGGTTCTTGAAGCTTCGTCCTTAAGCTTTGCAATCCTGCAAACAAGAGTGGAAAACCTCCTGCACCAATTCAGGTGGTGGTGCTTGAATATGTCCATCATGCATCATCTGATTACACAAGGCTCTGGTAGCATTGATTTGTTTTAGCACTTCGTTAAAAACTTCTTCTCTGCTCATCTGTATTGCCGCATGTCCTTCGCTAATGGCTTGAATTGACACATCTGCGGCTACGTGAGCAAATACTTCGGTCTCATTCATAGTTGGTACAATGTTTTGGAAATTGATGCCACGCTGTCGGGCAAAATCTGCCAATGAATGAGCTGCCGCAATTGCCATGCCGTCACTAATCTTGCTGGATCGCACCATCAATGCGCCCTTTAGGATGCCGGGGAAGCCTACAGAGTTATTTACCTGATTGGGAAAATCTCCCCTGCCCGTGGCAACGATTCGTGCTCCTGCTTGATGCGCTTCATAAGGATAGATTTCCGGTACTGGATTGGCACAGCTAAACACAATAGAGTCCGCAGCCATCAATCTAATCCACTCCGGCTTGATAGTGCCTGGTCCGGGAGTGGAAAGAGCAATTAGCAAATCCGCTTGTTTCATAGCCTCTTCCATTGTATTATAATGGTGTGGATTAGTTTGTTGCGCCAATGCCCATTGTTTATATTTTCCCAGATTGTCTCGGATATCCAGTCTATCACTATGCAAAGCTCCCTTGCTGTCAAACATCACCATCCGGGATGGATCCAAACCTTCTTGTATAAGGAAACTGGCAATCGTGCTATTGGAAGCTCCAGCACCAAATAACACACAAGAACAATTATCGATCTTTCTATTTGTAAGCTTAAGAGAGTTTATTACGCCTGCCAGAGTAACGCATGCAGTGCCTTGAGCATCATCATGCCAAACGGGAATTTTGCAACTCTCACGTAATTCATCCAATACACGGTAACAATTGGGTTGAGAGATATCTTCCAGATTCACGGCACCAACTGATGGTTCCAGCATTTTTACGAAATCTATAAGTTTTTGCGCATCCGGATTGCCCTGTTCATCTCGATTATTTACACATAGAGCTATGGCGTCGCAAGCCCCCAGATACTTCATCAGCATGGCCTTGCCTTCCATCACGCCCAAACCTCCTGTCGGACTACAGTCTCCATCTCCTAAAACCCGCGTACTGTCGCTTACAACTGCTACGAGATTGCCCCGATTGGAAAGGCTGAATGAAGCATTTTGATCATCTCTGATGGTGGTGGAAACCTTGCTTACGCCGGGAGTATACCACACATTAAACCAGTTAAAACCATAAATACCTGCCTTGGGCAAAGTTTGCATTTTACCCTTATAGAAAGCATGCATAAGCTTTGATATCTTCTTTAGAAAATCAGTTTGAGCTGCGGCAACTTTATGCTCTGGGAGATATTGCCGAAATACTTCGCCCAAATTTGAGAGATCTGGTTTCAACTCCTTCATGTCGGCTCCTTGTAAGTGATTTAGAATTACTTTTAGAAAGAGGGGATATTTGTCAAGTGTGGTTCCATATAAAACTAAAAGCCCCTCTCTCAAAGGAAAGGGGCATACTTGTAATTAGTTATGGGTTATAATTATCCCAGTTGTTTGATTACAGCTTTGCCAGGGAAGTAAGCATTCTCGCCCAATTCTTCCTCAATTCGCATCAGTTGGTTATATTTATCAACTCGTTCGCTACGTGAGATGCTTCCAGTCTTGATCTGTCCGGTATTCATCGCCACAGCCAAATCGGCAATAAAGGTGTCTCCCGTTTCGCCGCTGCGATGTGAAACCACAGTAGTCCACCCAGCTTTATGTGCGGTATTGATGGCATCTATAGTTTCGGTAACGCTGCCAATCTGATTGAGCTTAATCAACACAGAATTTGCCACATTTTCGGCAATGCCTTTACGAATTAGCTTGGGATTTGTAACTAATAGATCATCTCCAACTAATTGGATCTTAGAACCTAAGCGCTGATTCAATATCTTCCAGCCTGACCAGTCGTTCTCCGCTAATCCATCTTCCAAAGAGCATATTGGATATTTGGCAACAAGACCCTCGTAATAGGCTATCAGCTCATCACTGCTTAGTATTTTGCCGTCGATGGCGTAATTTCCATCTTTTTGAACAAATGAAGACGCCGCCGCATCAAGGGCTATATAGATATCCTCCCCAGACTTATATCCTGCTTTGGTAATTGCTTCTACTATTACAATCAAAGCCTCTTCGTTGGAAGCCAAATTGGGTGCAAAACCGCCTTCATCCCCAACTGATGTGGCAAGACCACGTCCCTTCAAGATGGATTTGAGTGTATGAAACACCTCGGCATTCATGCGCAGAGCTTCACGAAAGCTTTTTGCGCCCAGCGGCATCACCATAAATTCCTGAATATCTACGTTGTTATCTGCATGTTCGCCTCCGTTGATGATGTTACTCATTGGGACCGGTAGAGTAAAGGCATTCACTCCACCCAAATAGCGATACAACGGAATATCCAGCTCTAAAGCAGAAGCGCGGGCAGCAGCCATAGAAACCGCCAAAATAGCATTAGCCCCAAGCTTGGCTTTGTTCTCTGTGGCATCCAGTTCCAGCATCATCCTGTCTAAATTCGCCTGCAATACCGAGTCCACACCAAGCAATTCCGGTCCTATAATTTCATCGATATTCTGAACTGCTCTCAAGACTCCCTTGCCAAAATAACGGCTCTTATCGCCATCACGTAATTCGATGGCTTCTCGTTCTCCCGTAGAAGCGCCGCTTGGTACTCCGGCGTGAGCTATAACTCCGCTTTCCAGATGAATATCCGCCTCTACCGTAGGGTTTCCTCTGGAATCTAGAATCTCACGTCCTTTGATATATATTATTTCGGACATTATTTCCTCCTGTCCATTGATAATTGCACTTGGTTCAAACCTTCTTGAGGCTTGGAAACATAATCATTAAGACAAGATAAACACTATTCACAAATTGTCAAGCTCATGCAGCATTTCCAATGCCAATTTCTACGCCGAGCAAGCACAAACCGGAAAGCCATCTTCCGGTTTGATCTTGTCTCGAGCCACCTGCTTTTGTTCTTGACTGATGTTATCTATTTCTAATATATCCTGACAGTCTAATTGTCCAATTCGCTTCTTGATCCGCTCTATCGGCTTTTTTGGACATTTAGTTTTAAATGCCTGAGGTCTAAGTAGTTTAATTTGTAACGATTATCTTCTTGTTGATGCACTGTTTATTCGCATCTTCCACGCGCATAAAGTACACTCCGCTACCCACAGCTTGGCCATTGGCATCTTTTCCGTTCCAGCTATACTGATCGTCCTGAATATTGGTGGATAGTACTCTTTGCCCGCGAAGATTATAAATTTTCAGCATTGGTTTTTCCATACCTTTTACACTCAGATGCAGGGCGCTATTGCCTTTAAAACTAATCGGATTAGGATAGATCTTGATTTGGGGCATTTGCACCAGATCTTCATTTGAGGAAGAAAGAGTGATTGTCACGAAGTTGCTGGGCTGGGTTTCGCTTTCGCCGTCTGTCGCAGTAAGCCAGAAGTGATAAGTACCATTCCCTGTTACGCCCCAGAGCGTCCAAGATGTATGATAAATGGGAATTGTGGTATAAATCTGCGGCTCTTCCCCATTTCTCTGCCAGTAGAGGTTATATACTTCAAATTCATACTCAGTCATTGCTGGAGGATTCCACCAAAATTCCAAATTGTATGATGTTTCATCTACTATCTCGCTGCGCAGTCCCAGTTCTGCGGGATTTTGCGGTGGCAAATTAAAGAACATGTATTTTATTCCGGGTTCGGGTTCCTCAACTTCCAACATAGTGCTTACACTACCATCTGTAATCACGTATATCCGTTCATAATCCTCGCCTACATTGCGGCGCAACAGTTGGTTCCAAGATTGATCCATCGTCACATAAGTACGATTCCCGGTATCGTCGATGCTAAGCCCAACAATGTATTCAACGGGCACGCCATTCTCCACATAATGCTGTTGCCAGGTGTAAGAATGGGAAAGATTGTCGATCTGCTCATAGGTCTGATCAAAGCCAAAATCCACCGTTTGCCAATCTGCTCCATCAAAGTGCTGATGCTTAAAGATATAGCGATAATCACCTTCATCATAGAAGTAATCGATAGTTTCTGGAGCCAGGAACAACACGCTTTTATACACCGGCCAAATTTCTCTTCCGGCGATAATCTCGCTCTCGCCTCTCCGTTCTTTAATGTAATGTTGCCAAGCATCGATGTATATATTTCCCAAATCTATATATTCTCCGGTAGAGGCGTCAAACTCCGTGGGATTAACCAAGCCCCCCGGAGCAGCAAAGATCTGAAGGGAGGGATCCATCCCGGTGATGAGGGCATAGAAGCTTTGATTTACTTCACTTTCGATGCTGAATGGATTGCTCTGCAGGAAGTGCGATTCCAAGATTTGCCCGCTCTCTGTATCCACCAAATGCAATTGCAATTCATGAGCTGCTAATGAAGGGTAATCCTCAGTATCTCGCGAGAAAGAACCGGTAATATTTATGATTCCTTGCCCTTCATACCAAGGCTCAAAATCAACCGTGGGCAAACTTGTGTTGTCGTTATGATCTATAATCCCCTCGTGTATCTCGGCGGCCGAATATACCCCCCAATCGTTTCCTTCTGCCATAATCACATTATTGCTATTAGGATATGTAGCGCATACTATGGAATACAAAGTGTTGCTTTCATCGATGTTATCCCTAATAACATTCATCCCATACGCCCAAGGGTGGTTCAAACTCATGTCGCCAAGGCAGGGCAGGGCATTGTTTGTAATATAAAACCCCGTAAAGTTTCCAGTAATTATGTTTTCTGCAATAAAGGGAACTGATGTTGCCCCTGATATCATCAAGCCCGCTCCACTATTAGCATCACCAGGTATGAAATTGTTGATAATTTGATTGTTGTGCACAGTACCGCTGGCGTTTAACAGATATATTCCAGTAAGATTGGATTCTACTATATTATAGCGAATGATTGGATTTATCGCCGAAGCACCAACAATATCCCATGCCGTGATACCTTGTTTATAATTGTGATGGATATAATTGTGTTCTATTATGGGGTTGTTTTGTCCCCCAGGAGATTGATTTGACAGTTGGATGGCTCCATAATACTGGGTTACAGTTCCATTATAGCGCACTTCGTTGTGATGAATCCAGGCATTGCTGTTTTGTGGTACTAAGATACCGTTTTGCTGTGTATGTTCAATTATGTTATTATGAACTTCCATCACGGCGGGATGGAGGTTTCCGATACCATAGAGATGAAGCCCACGTTGATTGTAGCTGAAACGGCTGTACGATACTTCTACTGGTGAATCCACAGCGTTTATGCCATACTCGGCATATTCTACTACGCAATGCATAAAATTGCTTGGTTCGGTTTCATTCTCCAGACGGATGCCTTTCCAAAGATTTGAGGAAGGAATCTGGCCGTTTTCGAAGCGAATGCTATCTCCTTCAGTTCCGATAGCTTGGATGCTGCCCTCTGCATTTATGCGATAACTGCCCATTGCTTTTACAATTACTCCCGGTTGGATAGTCAATACCGATCCCGCAGGAACAGTAACATCGCCAACCAGATTATGTGGGTTATCGTCCGCAGTCCAAATACCGCTTTGAACACCGCTAACATCAATTGCACTAAGACAGGGAATCATCAACAATATCAAAAAAAGAATGGCGTAGGTTTTCATAAAAATCTCCTTATAAAAAAGGTGGAGCGGGCATCAATAAATGCCTTCTCCACCGTAACTTGTTGAGTAAAAACTTACTCGCTGATTGCTGATACAGGACATGTGGCAATGCAAGCACCGCAATCAATGCATGTGCTTTCATCACATTCAGCCTTGTCGTCAACCATGCTAAGAGCACTTACCGGACATACGTCCACGCATGCTCCACAGCCTATGCAAGTTTCTTTATCAATCTTAACTGCCATGATAAGACTCCTTCTATTTCTTTTTAGTCAGTATCTGCAGCCATTAATATTAGTCAAGCTTTTTTAATAATCCACATTTTATCCCAATTGAGGCATTGGAGTTCAAAGCGCATAAACTAACTATCACTTATTTAATATCTTATGGGCGGCTTGGACTTCAAGGCCGTGCATAATTACACGCCTGCTTTTGAAGTCCATGAGGCCTATTAAGTTCTATATCAGCAGGAACTTAATTGGTCTCATGAACTCCAATAGCATTGTTCAGGTTTATTGTATATGAGTACTGCTTGCAGCTCTGCATACCAAATATCGTAACCCCTTCATTCTTTACCCATTTCTTTACACGAGGATTATGCATAGTTCCTCCTGAGATACTCCCTATTTACGGGATGATGCTAGCATAAACCATCCCTATTCATCCCTTAAGAGCTCGGGGTAGAAAAGAGTGGAATTCTCGCAGTAAGAAAAGATAGTGTTTGGGGCTTATCCCTTTGCCTGATTTGCAACTTTGCTGGCTGCGGCTTTCACCTCTTCATCATCTGCCAGATAATAACGATTGTGAACCTTTATATCTTTATCAAATTCGTATACTAAAGGTATCCCGGTAGGGATGTTAAGACCCACAATCTCGGCATCTGATATGTGATCCAGATTTTTTACGATGGCTCGAAGACTGTTACCATGAGCAGAGATTACCATTTTCCGCCCGGCTACAAGACGAGGGATTATTACGTCATTCCAGAAGGGCATGGTGCGAGCCACAGTATCCTTCAGGGATTCACACAGAGGAATTTGTTCTTTATCCAGATTGCCGTAACGGGGATCGTGACCAGGATAACGTTTGTCACTTATCTCTAAAGCTGGTGGAGGTGTGTCGAAGCTTCTGCGCCAGATTAGCACTTGTTCGTCACCGTACTTGGCGGCAGTTTCAGCTTTATTGAGCCCTTGCAGAGCACCGTAATGCCGTTCGTTCAAGCGCCAGTTGTGGTGAATTGGCGTGTACATCAAGTCCATCTCGTCCAATACAAACCAAAGAGTGCGAATGGCACGCTTTAAAACAGATGTGTAAGCTTCATCAAAAGTAAATCCGGCTTCTTTTAATCTTTTGCCAGCTTCTTTGGCTTCCAGAACTCCTTTTTCGGAGAGGTCTACATCTGTCCATCCGGTGAATAGATTTGCTTTATTCCATTCACTCTCGCCATGTCTTATCAATACTATTTTATACATTATGGAACTCCTTTAATGTTTTTATCTACGCACACAAACACAGCCGGATAGTTTCCGGTATGATTAACTTGAGTGTTTTTTATTTATGACCGCAGCCGCCGTCGGGCTTGGTTTTATAGGTAAGTACTCCTTCCTGTGCTTCAACCACCCGTGCAAGGATAAAGAAAAAATCCGACAAGCGGTTGATGTATTTCAGCAGATTGGGCGAAAGAGGGGTTGCCTGCGCTAATGCTATCACACGGCGTTCAGCGCGCCGAGCAACGGTTCTGCAGATGTCCAAACGGGCACTGGCAAGGCAAGATCCGGGTATTACAAATCCTTTCAGATCCAATTTCTCTTCGTATTGTCTAATGGTCTGCGTGATGGTTTCCACTTCTTCTTCACATAAGGGCATGGGATAAGTTCCGTCAGGAGTTGCTAATTCTCCCATTACCCTGTACAGGCGGTTTTGCGTTTCTAACAACAGTTTCCTGATATTGTCATCTGCTATATGATGCTTTGCCTCTCCAATAAAAGCATCCAGCTCATCTAGGCTACCGTAAGCCTCCACTCGCAAATCACTTTTATATACTCGCCCTCCCGTGTAAAGAGAAGTTTGTCCGGTATCGCCGCCTTTTGTAGTGATGCTCAAGGATTTACCTCATTGCAATAACGGAGATTTCCACTAAGCCATCTTTAGGTAGGCGTGCTACTTGGATTGCTTCCCGGGCAGGAAATGGAGCACTAAAGTTGCGTGAATAAATCTCATTCAGCTTGGCAAAATCTTCCATATCTGTTAGAAACACAGTTACTTTTATTACCTGAGACATCCCCATGCCTGCGGCATCGAGAATAGCTTTAATGTGTTGGAACACCAAATTTGCTTGAGCTTCAAAACCTTCCGCCATCTTTCCGGTATTTGGATCTATCCCCAACTGACCACTAACAAAGAGGGTATCATTTCTAAGAGTAGCTTGTGAGTAAGGACCAATCGCAGCAGGGGCGCTATGCGTCATAATAGATTTCATGTAATTCTCCTTTATTCTTTCTTTAAAGATTTACGTGCCAAAAGAATGGCATCGGTTATTTCATGAAGAGGAATGTAATCTTGATGCTCTTTTATGATGTTGCGCATCAAAATCTTGCCTTCACGCACATTCTCGTCTCGGATAACAATCAGAACTTCGCACAGAGCTTTTTGGGCTAGGGCAATATCAGTTTCGATACTATGCTTGTCTGTGCTTAGAACCGTTTTGATATTGTTATCATGAAGTTCTTGGGCAATTTGTAACATCATCATTTCCAGGTCTTCATTTTGTGAAGCTATGTATACACTAAAACCCTTATCTAAAGCCGTAAATAACTCTCGCCTCTCCATATTCTCGAATATGCGGTCAATATTAAGATAAAAACCAACTGCTGGGATTTTTTTGCCAGTAATCATCTGCGACAAATAGTCGTATCTGCCTCCCCCTCCTATCACAATCTCTCTCCCGCCACTTTTTATAGTGAAATCGAAAACAGTATCATTGTAGTAGGCAAAGTTCTTGAACATCCTTGCATTCACGGTGTATTGATGCGCCAAGTTCGCTTGTATCTTCTTTACGCGGGCAAAGTTGCGTTTACATTGCGGACACAAATAGTCCAGCATTTGTGGTCCTTTAATCAACACTTCTTTGCATTGAGGGTTCTTACATGCAGTATCGGCAAAGGGATTGGTGTATAATTGCTGAAAGCAAGATGTGCATAGTTTTGATTCATGGCGCTTGAGATAGCTCTTCATATCTTCAAAAAAAGCCGGACGGCAGATATTACAACCAAAGCTGTTTAACAAGAGTCTCACATCCTTCAATCCCAAATTCTGACAAATCTTTATTCCCAATGAGATTACTTCATTTTCGGATATTACGCTATCACTACCTAAAAGCTCAACTCCTAATTGGTGAAACTCTGTAGGCATATCCTTGTTTTCCTTTCGAAACATGGGACCCAAATAATAGAATCGGTGCACATCGCCATCTTTAGTAATCTTGGCAGTATGATGCAAAACACTGATAGTCCCTTCTGGGCGAAGGGTCA
>JAJBBD010000121.1 GCA_020532355.1 Candidatus Cloacimonadota bacterium
AACTGCCAAAGAAGCATATAAGCAACACCTTAGCTTTAGTATATATTGGGGGACGTTCACAAGGGTAATCTCCGTTTTAGCCAAAGATGCGCGTGTGTTGGTATTGGATCACGGCTGCTTGCTTTGGCAAAAAAAAATCCGAAACTCTTTATTCACAATGGATGAATTGAAGCATTGCAACCTTTACGAGCTAGATACGGAAGCCGTTGTACCCATTCATCTAGCTTCCACTAAAGAAGAATACTCTGCCGCCACATTACGAAGAAAGATTATTCCTCAGCTTAATACCTGGCTGTGCACCAGGCCAAAAACCAGGTATTTTGTGCAGTTGCGTCCACAAAAAGCACTTGGATTAGATGAGTTTAATGGAAATTACGAAGATGAAGAAGCATTGTGGGAGTGGTCTTGCAAACGTTTAAATATTGAAAGCTCATGTAAAATTACTAACTATCAACAGGGATCGCATAAGGTAGCAAATAGAATTTTAGATGGTTTTATCGACCTCAAACTGAAGGACTACGCAATGTATCGCAATCACCCAGATTTGGATATCCAAAGCAACATGAGTGCATACTTGCATTTTGGTCAGATATCATCTGCAGAAATTATCAGAAAAACAGCAGAAAAATGTGGTATAGCACTGAAAAATTGTGGTACAATTATAAGTGGGAAAGCTCAGTATTCGGGTTTATACGCAAGCTTTGGAGCTTATGCCGAAGAACTGATTATCCGTCGGGAATTGGCGATGAACTTCTGCGAGTATAATCCAGAATATGAAAGTGCGAAATGCTTGCCTAAGTGGGCAAAAAATACGCTCACTAATCATCTGAATGATGTGCGAGAGCAAGACTACGCTATGGAGAGGTTAGAATCGGGAGAAACTGACGATATCTATTGGAATGCAGCACAAAAGGAGCTACTAAATAGTGGTAAAATGCATAATTATATGCGTATGTATTGGGGAAAAAGAGTTTTAGCATGGTGTCCGTCTGTAGATGAAGCGTATCAGATTTTAGCATATCTGAACAACCGGTATGAATTGGATGGTAGAGATGCAAATGCTTGGGCTGGGATAGCGTGGTGTTTTGGTAAACACGATCGTCCTTGGGCAGAACGCCCAATCTATGGCATGGTTCGCTACATGAATGCAGCGGGGTTAAAACGAAAGTTCAATATGAAGGCATATACTGCCAAATGGTTGAAAGGATAGAACAATGAAGCGCATTTTTGTTATCATAGTTCTAATAGTGTGTACGGGATTATTCGGTTTATGGGCAGAGCGGCGCAAGGTTGTTATTGGCGGCGATGCGGAATATGCCCCTTATGAATTTATCAATAGTACCGGTATGCCAGATGGATATAATGTGGAACTGAGCCGGGAATTGGCAAAAGTATTAGATTGGGATGTTGAGTTTCGCCTTGGCAAATGGGCTTTAGTAATGGACTGGCTACAAAACTCCGAGATTGATCTGGTGCAGGGAATGGCTTTCAGCATGCAACGTGCTAAAACATTTCATTTTTCCACAGCGCATAGTGTAACCTGGCGTTCCATCTTTGTACGTAAAGATTCCAGTATTCTATCAGAAGCAGATATTTTAGATAAATCTGTAGTTATTCAGCAAGACGATGTAGCTAAAGAGTATCTTGAACAGATAGGTTTTACAGGTAAATTAAATCATGTTCCTTCTCAAGATATTGCAATTCGGCTATTGAACAAAGGAGATTATGACGCCTGCGTTGCTAATTACACTCTGGGAATGTATACAATACAAGAGGGGAAACTCAAAAATATAAGAGTTCTTCCCTATCGCATTCATCAACGAGAATACTGTTTTGCTTCCTTAAATCCTGAGATTATTAAACAAGTAGATGAGGCACTGCTCCAGTTGAATATGGATGGCACTCTTAACACTCTGCATCAAAAATGGTTTGCGCAAAATATTACAAATCTCCCTATTCATCTTAGTATGGTAAGTATAATTCTTTTAGTTTGCATTCCGTTAATAATCCTTTCTGCAGTTATGGTAATTCTACTAAGGCGAAAACGAACTCAATTGAAGCTCAAGGACGCCCAATTTTCCGCCTTAGAAACAGCCCTACGTAATACACAAGCAGAATTTATCCAGTGGCAAAATGAGTTTACTGCCGGACCTATCGTAATCTATAAGTGCAAAGTAGAGCCTTATGAGATTATCTACATCTCCGATAACGTGGAAAAATGGGGTTTTACAGCCCAAGAATTGAAAGAGTTATCTACAGGTTTTACGGAACTCATATTTTCTGAGGATCGCGAACGCATTTTAGATGAGAGTATGGCACTCAGTTTGGGCAAAACAACCACGCTGTATTACAGAGTTCAGAGCAAATCTCAAGGATTGTGTTGGGTTTTAGATTACTGTAGTATGTTACTGAATCCCGAAACTAACGAAACCTGCTTATATGGTTACCTGCTTGATATTACTGAACAAAAAAACCTTGAGGCTCAACTTCTGGAAGAAAAAGAAAGAGCAGAAGCTGCCAGTATTGCTAAAAGTCATTTCCTGGCAAATATGAGCCACGAAATCCGTACCCCACTTAATGGTATAACCGGATTTTTGCAAGTTTTACTACAGATGGATTCGCCTCCAGAATTGAGAGAGATTTACGACATCATGTATTCTTCCGGCCAAAATCTGCTTAAAACAATCAATGATATACTGGATTTTTCAAAGATTGAAAGCGGTAAAATGGAATTAATGATAAGCGACTTTAACTTACGCTATTTGGTCGAAGATGTTGTTAAGCAATTTGAGTATCAGAATAAGCGCAAAGGTTTGGTAATGAGCTTCTATATTGAAGAGGGCATCCCAGATGTTTTGAAAGGAGATCAACTACGTTTAAAACAGATATTGATCAATCTGATGCAAAACGCCATAAAATTTACCGAACAAGGTAAAATAGAAATAAAAGCAGAGATTTACACTTCCTCAGAAAATGATATCCGCTTGCTGTTTAAAGTAATAGATACGGGGATAGGAATCAACCAAACCAAACAACAAGATATTTTCGATAACTATACTCAGGCAGACAAGGGCATAGCATCCAAATATGGAGGTACCGGTTTGGGGCTTGCCATAGTTAAACGCTTAGTAGAGCTGATGCACGGCTTTGTGTGGGTAGAAAGTGAACCGCAAAAAGGAAGTTGTTTCTTCTTCATCTTACCTTTTGCTCTACACAAAGAAGTATCAAGTTCCATACCCGAACAAAAACATGCTGCCATACACTGTGACAACTGTTTGCATGGGCGGGTTTTACTTGCCGAGGATGAACCAATAAATCAATTAGTAACAAAGCGGCAAGTGGAAGCTTGGGGCTTGAAGGTGGATATAGCTCAAAACGGTGTTGAAGCCCTAAAAATGCACCAGCAGAAACCATACGATCTAATCTTAATGGATATTCAAATGCCGCTAATGGATGGTATTACTGCAACGCAAAAAATTCGTGATCTTGAACTGACTACGAACAAACACACTCCCATAATTGCCTTTACTGCCGCAGCTTTGTTAGGGGATAGAGAGCGTTTTCTGGCTGTGGGAATGGATGCCTACATAGCAAAACCCATAGATATTTACGAGCTGTATAATTTAATCTGTGGTTTGCTGGAACTCAGATAAGAAATAAAGATATTGGATGTAAGATCGATGACACAAACGGCAAGATTGATACTGATAGCCGGAGGGACATGCTCTGGAAAAACAACTATTGCTAAAGCTATTGGCCGAAGATTAACCGATTTGAAAACAGTGATAGTTTCACACGATAACTATTATAAAGACCTCTCTTACTTGCCCATAGAAGAAAGAGGCAGAGTTAACTTTGATCATCCAGATGCTATAGATAAAGGATATCTAGTTTCAGATATTCTTGATATGCTGGCAGGAAAGGCAGTTAACGTACCCGATTATAGTTTTGTAACTCATAGCCGCAATGAAGGCAGCTTGTGTATTGCCGAAGCAGACGTAATTATCTTAGAGGGAATTTTTGCTCTATATTACAAAGAGTTATTGGAACTTTCGGATCTGAAGATATATGTGGATACTGATGCAGATTTGCGATTGGCTCGCCGGATTGGAAGAGACATAATTGACCGCGGCAGAAATGTGGAAAACGTTTTAGATCAATATTTACAAACTGTTAAACCTTCCCATGAGGCATTTATTGAACCCAGCAAAAAGAATGCCGATGTTATTATTCCTGGCGATAAAGAATTTGATAAGGTGTTGTATATGTTAAATGGGTATTTACTTTACGAATTGGTAAGTAATACCCGCCGTAGTTAGATAGCCTTTATTGGAGTTTGCTAGCTTGCGGTGTTATAGAAAAGAATCTTGTCAACGCACAAGCATATAAAGACCGTTGAGTAACCAGGACATATAGTAAAGCCCCATACTACTAGGTTGGTGGATGGACATAGCTACAATCAGAAAAAGCCCACCAAACCGAGATCTCGATCTATTCATGGGTTGCAAGCCTTGTGTAACAACCTTTCCACTTTATTTTATTCTTGCTTTTTTAATCTCTCTTGCATAATTTTTAGTGCCGGGCTGAGGTGAGAAAGGCTGTTCTTAGCCCGCTTAATAACGCTTGCGGCAGATTTAGTATCGCCAATAAACAGGTATGTTTTAACCAAGTTCAGGTAGATTTCACTCAGGTAGGGCCAAGCCTTTTCACATTGCAACAAAATGGAAATAGATTCTTGGGGTAAGCCGGTTTGTAGGGCGGCAGCAGAATAACGAATCATATGTTCCGGATTATTTATCTTTGCCATTTTACTGGCTTTACGATAGTAGTAGTAAGCTTGTAACCACATTTTTTTATCCGAGTAGATTAGTCCTGCAAATAGATTTAGCTGGACATGATCTGGACAGCATTCTTGTGCCTTTCTCAGATATCGCATTGCTTCATCAGATTCTCGCATTTCAATGTATTGTTCGATAATTACAAAATACACATACGGATGTTTGGGCAAGCGTTTGCGAAGCTTTTGCATAGTATCTATGCATTCTTGATGACTTCCCATCAAGGCTTGGGCATAACCAATATTGTAAAGTATCTCTTCCGGAGGATCTGGTATGCGTTTGTAATAAATAAGGGCTAGACGGTATTCACCCAAAGCCAGATAGCATCCAGCAATTGCTACAACTACTCTGAGGTTTTCCGGATCTAATGCCAATGAGCGCAAATAGTGTTTTAATGCCATGCTATACTGTAAGCGTGAGATAAATAGCTCTGCCATAGTTGTTTGTAGCCGCGCTTCGTTAGGGTATTCTTCTGCGGCGCTATTGAGTATATGCATAGCTTGCACCCAATTTTTTTTACCTAATTCTTGGGCTTGGATTATTGTTTGCTCAATACTCATTAACTATCTCTTGCAAGATTTCCTCAATTGCGCGTTGCAATTGTTTATCGTTGTTCGATACAAGATCATTCAGGCTATGTTCAACAATTATATCCGGAGTCGCACCAGTTCCCTCCATATTTGTGCCGTCCACTTTATACCACCCTGTACCGGGCATGCGCATCGCTGAGCCATCGAGCAAGTTAACTGTCCAAGTGCCAATAACTGCGCCACTGGAGGGGAAACCTACAACTTTCCCCAACTTCAACTCCCGATACACTATAGGAAAGATTTCTCCATCAGAAAAACTGTGTTCGTCTACTAAAACAATAGTGGGCACATAAATACCCTGCCGGGGCTCTACTCTGGGAAGATTACCATAACTTCTGCGGCTTGAATACGCATAAGGTTCCTTAATTAGCAAAGATATAATATCATCGTGAACTCTGCCGCCCACATTACCTCTAAAATCCAGGATCACGGCTTCTTTATCGTGATTATCCTTAAAATAAAGCCGATAAAAATCGTCATAATTGGTCTCACTCATTGCCGGAATGTGAATATATCCAATTCTTCCAGCTGTAGATTCTTCCACAAATCTTCGGTTTCGCTCTGTTTTGTATTCGTACCACATATTCCGGGCAGATCTGGCATCCATACCCATTATTTGACCACTAATGGGCACATTATCGCTTAAGATCGTAAATTTAAGCGGTTTATTTACCTTATCCACTAAAATAGAATCAATCGGGGTAAATCTTGTAATGGCAATATCATCAAGGTGTGTAAGTATATCTCCAGCTTCTATTCTGTAAAAACCAGAAAGACGTGTATTGGGGTACACTCTGCGAATAAGTATGCCGACATCCATCACTTCACTATAATCGAATTCTATGCCTAAGTAAGCCATATTTTTGTATGTGCTCTCACCTTCACTGCGGGGCGTAAACCCGGTGTGAGAAGCATTCAAATCTCCCACCATTTCATCTATAATAGAGCCAATTTCGTCTATGCCTCGCGCAAGAGCAGTGTACGGCAAGTATTCATCATACATTGCTTCCCAATTCTTCCCATGCATATTGGGATCGTAGAAGTTCTCGTTAAAAAAGCCCCAAGCTTGCTCGAAAACCCTTTGGTTTAATAAATTCACATTGTATGAATAATCTAAGCTAATGGAGATGTCTTTACGCTGTTTCGAATTTATATTGTAACTTTTTAATGCTGATTCTTCCAAATAGTAGAGTACGTCGTTGTATAGTTTGAAAGAATTGCTCTCGGCACTAAAAGAAGCTTCTTCTTTGGAATTTTTACCATATACATCACCTTTTTTGAGGCTCCCCTTTTTCTGATTGAACCACGAAACATCCAAATATAGAAACGTGGAATCGCTAAGGATTTTGATGGGATACAAGTTAGACATTTCGCCTTCGTATAATTGAAAGATACGCTTATCTATACCCTCCCAAACGATCTCAACCGGTCTTTCAATATCCGTCCCTTCTTCGGACATTTTGATGTCTATTACAAAGCCATCCTCCTCATCTTCAATTTCTTCGTCGTTATCAGATTCTGTATCGGTTTGCTCTAGTTCTAGTGGCTCAGTTTCTGTGCTTAAACTATCCTCTTCGGGTTTGGGATTGAAAATTTCATCCCAAGGATCTGTTTCATATTCAAATTCATCTCTGGGAACCAAATCCAATCTGTACAAATTACGAGCTCGCGTAAAGAGTAACGAGCGATTGTCTTTTGTCCAATGGATATTTGAGATGTTATACTGGTCGCTGAGTACCTTGGTATGGGTATCTGTCCCAAAATCGTAGATATAGAGCTCTCGCATGAAGTGTTTATCGTCTATAGTGCAATAAGCGGCGTGGCTGCCACTTTTATTGAAAGCAAGATTAGAAATCAATAAGTTTTCAATGTTCATAGGACGAATGTTTTCAAAAAGGCTGTCGGCAAGAGCTACTCGTCCGGCATTCTTGTAATCCGCATAGCGAATCTGCCAGTTGCCAAATTGATCCTTATCGATATCACGTACCGAAAGGCTATCTGCTCCGAACCATTTAATGGGTTCTGGAATGATCTCTTTATCTACTTTTGCTCGATACAGGGAATCCTTGCCCTGATTGTGTTTAAACAAAACCATTTCCCTATCCGAAAGGAATTCCACTTTCGCCCAACCAGAATGGTCAATTGTTATCGGTTTGGGGATGCCACCCTTCACTGGAACTACAAAGTTGTCGTATTTGTAATTGAAGCTTACGAGTTTAGCATCTGGCGAGATCGCATAATCCACAAGCTCATCCTTCATGCTGTGTTCACGAATGGGATTAATCCATGTATCTTGCGCAATGTCAATTTCAAGTTTTTGGATTCGATCTCCCGAGAGTTTGGTGGGATCATACTTATAAATCTCGTTGAAATGTTCAAAAACAAGGCGATCATTCGCTCTGGCTATGCTAATATCTCTAACACTAAACTGAGGTAGTTCTTCGGTAGTAAATACACGTTCAAAATTAAGGTCGTCAACTCTAACTAGCTGAAAGTTGTCGCCATCTGAGGCGGCATAGAATACAGAATTTGAAAAATGCGAGAATACGGGATAACGCTCTGTGTAATTTGTTTGAGTAAGCTTAGAGTAGTTCTTGGTCTCAATATCGAAAAGATGTAAATCGCCATTTAAAGAACCGGTATAGGATTCGCGATGAGCATCTCCATATCTACTGAAAACTATTTTCTTGTTGTCTGGAGATAGACTTGCCCAATACTCACCAATTTCGCCCAAAAGGATAGGACGTTCGCCATTTATGGGAAGCTTAAAAAAGGAGCTTCCATACTCGAAACTATATCCTATTGCCAGTAAATGTTTACCATCATTAAACCAATCTACTACTGAGTATGTCTCCCTAATTATCGGCTTTGCTTCACCACCACTTGATGGCATTATATATGAGTAGGTGCGACCTTCCCGATTGCTTTTAAAGGCAATCCACTGTCCATCCGGAGACCATATGGGTCCCCACTCTGATGCCTCTGTATTAGTTAATCTCCGCGCTATTCCCCCTGTAAAGGGAACTAGCCACAGGTCATCGGCAAAAACAAAACATACTTCTTTCCCATCTGCAGAAATGGCGGGATCTTTGGCAAATCCGGGGCTTTGCGCCAGTAAAGGGGTTATAATTAGCACTACAGCCATTATCATCAGAATAGCTCTAAGTTTCATAATCCTTCTCCAATTAATCCTTTTCAATAATACTTATTCCGCTTTGACGGGTTTTAATCTGATACGAGTGTTTAAGTATTCTAAATAAAGTTTTGGGATACACATCTGCTTCAACTCGAACGCTCTTCTTGATATCGGCTGGACGCTTGAGAAAGTTATTCAGTTGCCTATCTAATTCTGTTTCACATAGCTTTATGCGTTCATGTAGTTCGTCCAGTGCTTTGTTATCTCCCTCGTCACGCATACGAACCGCTTCTTTTGTCATTTGCATTAATAAGCCACGGTAAAAGGGACTGATGGCAATCTCGATCTCGGTTTCCTCCGCAGATTCAGAACCGGCAATGCCTATCTGTATGTTTCCCCCTGCTTGGCTCAAACCTCCGGTTATGCGCGAATCCGATCTAGTTCCAATGAGGTTTCCATCGCATGCAACATTTGAATTCTCTATGCTGTTATCAAATTGAATATCTTCTTTTACAAACACTCTAGATTGTTTAATGCTAGATACCTGCATATTGCCTAGAACTTGAATACCCGGGTTTGTGCAACCAATAATATCGTTAGATACAATTAGATCTCCTTCGATATAGACACTGCATTCATTGAGGCTGCCATTTACTTTAAGAGAACGTGCTGTGGCTATCTGCACCTTACTAATATCTCCTTCAATCTCTAGCTCTAAAGGACTTCTGATAAATTCATGGCGAGGTACTTCTTCCGCTTTTACTCGCAGGTGGGTCAAAATGCAAATGCGCTTATCTTGATCCAAATATGGGTATCCTGATGTTTCTGCTACAAAATCCCTTGCTTCGTAACGTACGCCCTCACCGGCAAGAGTTAATGCCTCCTCTTCGTTGATAACAGGCGGAGTA
Source organism: Candidatus Cloacimonadota bacterium (assembly GCA_020532355.1). Classification (NCBI taxonomy): domain Bacteria; kingdom Pseudomonadati; phylum Candidatus Cloacimonadota; species Candidatus Cloacimonadota bacterium. The sequence goes on from JAJBBD010000121.1 coordinate 9,473, forward strand.
ATTAACTCACCAAAGATGTCGTAGATGCTGCCATCTCGCTCAAATATGTTATCGGAGAAAGTTGCAACAACATCTCCCTCATTTACATAAGATATGTGAACAAGATCTTCCAGGTTGATTTCGGAAGGAGCACACAAGCTAGAATCTGGATCGAAATGGTAGTTTAAACTAGCTTCCTTCTGATCTCCCTTTTTGCACACTGCGATGGGAAAGGGTTTATCGAAATCTTTTTCGATTCCCCGTTCCCGGATGAGTTGCATAGCCTCATCAAAACCGGATTTTATCCCTGCTTCATCGATGAGGTCTAATATCTCTTTTTCGTCTACTAAGCATCCGCTTCGTTTAACCGTTAGCCAGGCCGAGGCACTATCTTGCCTCAATTCCAAGCTTAAGTTACCACTTTTGCTGGTGAGTATTTTATTCATTGCAAATCCCAATTATATTGATTTGTCTGTTGTTTCCCTTTTCTTTGCGGTAGGAGAAGTAATCTTTATTTTCGTAGGTGCACTCTTGCACGTTATTGATATTGATGAATTTCAGCTTTGCTTGAATAAGCTGTTGATGAATTGTTGCCCGAAGGTTTAGGTGCCTATATTGCTTGTTACACGGGCACAAATCCATTTGTTCAAGATTTTGATTGAATTCGTCCCAGAGTAATTCGCTTACCTCATAGTGCTGTTCGCATATCCCCGCACCAATATGAGCCACGATGTTTTCCGGTTTGCACCCATAGTGTTCAACCATCACCTTAACCGCTTCTCCTACAATATTCTTTCTGGTACCCTCACGCCCGCTGTGTACTCCTGCCACCACCTTTTGATACTCGTCGAAGAACATAACCGGAAAGCAATCCGCCGTACGGATTAGTAAGTACTGATTGCAGATATTGGTTACTAAGCCGTCTGCAACTGCAATTTGAGGATGATCTTTCACTCCTGCCCCATTATCTTCCACAGAGCATAAATGAACCATGTTAGAATGAGTTTGTTCGCAAATAACAACGTTGTTTATAGGGATATTTCTACCCTTTAGAATAATGTCCTTCTGTGTTTTCATTATCCCACGATAGTCTGGAATCCGCGTGCCCATGTGCAAAAAGATACCCTTCATTTATTTAGCTCCAAGCGCGGAGTTCGGTATACCGATGAGTTAGAATTCATAACCAGCATTCTTAGCATATTTTTACTGAAACGGGGCATAAGGCGAAGTCCATTTAAGCTCCAAACAAAACAAATCGAAGCACATATAAACATTGCTGTTTGAGGTCCAAACTTGCTGGTTAGGCTTCCTACCAATAAGCCTCCAAAGGGAGACATGCTTTGAAAGGTCATAGTATAAGTACTCAAAACCCTTCCCCGCATCTCATCGGAAACTAAGGTCTGCAACAAGGTATTCGTTGTAGCTGTAGTCATCATCATACCAAATCCAATAAACAACATCATCATCATACTCAAAAACAGATAGCTACTGCGAGAAAACAAGATAAGAGAAAAGCTGGCGGTCAATCCTACTGCTATCAAGCGCAAATGCATACCCTTAATACTTGTTTTAGAAGCCAAAACAAATGCTCCGGTTAAAGCGCCAATTCCCGCCGTAGACATCAATAAACCTTGAGTTCCACTATTTCCATTCAAAATATCTTTAGCAAAAACAGGCAGTAATGTTGAATAGCTAAAGCCAAAGAGAGTATATATGGCAAGATTCATTATGAGATACCGGATGGGAAAACTATGGTATACATATCTCCACCCACCGGCGATTTTTTTTAGTGTAGATTCTGTTCGGGGTAATAATGCTGGATACTCGATGCGAATAAAGAATAGCGATACTATTACAAAGATATAAGTTGCTGCATTTATGGCAAAACATACACCCTCACTAAAGAGAATTATCAGCAAGCCACCCACTGCTGGTCCAATCAATCTAGCACTGTTGAACATCGCACTATTAGTAGCAATTGCATTGGGCAACATCTTCTTATCGCCAATAAGATCAATCAAGAGATTTTGCCGGATGGGCGAATCTACTGCTTCGATTACACCTTGACACAGGGCTAAAACCAATATGGGATACTGATTACCTTCATTAATATACCCCGTTAAAACCAATGTTGCCAACAAGCTACTTTGAATAAAAAAGGCTATCTGGGTACCGATTATGGTGCGATGCCTATTTATTCGGTCTGCCCAAGCCCCTACAAAAGGTGAAATAAACACCGATGGAATCATAGAGAGAAAAGTTACTACGCCCAAAAGCCAGGCAGAATTGCTAAGTCGATATACAAACCAGCCCATGGTTGTGCGTTGAATCCATGTTCCAATTAATGATATAGCTTGCCCACCAAAGAATATTCGGTAATTGCGAATGCTTAGCGAAACAAAGGTTTTACGGATGAATCTTATCATTACAGAATAAATCGTGAGAGATCCTCACTCTCTATAACCGGACTTAAGCGAGATTGAACCATTGTTTGAGTAACGTTAATTTTCTTTAGTTTGGGATCGGGCATTTCAAACAAGAAATCGTCTAATAATGTATTGAGAATAGTATGCAAGCGTCTTGCCCCAATATCTTCCATTTTGTCATTTGCCATGGCCGCAAACCTAGCTATCTCTTTAATGGCGCCAACGCTAAAACTAAGCTCCACTTTTTCGGTAGCAAATAGTTCATGATATTGTTTAGTAAGTGCGTTTTCAGGCTCTTTGAGGATGCGGATAAAATCTTTTTCACTTAAACTATTAAGCTCCACGCGGATGGGAAAGCGTCCTTGCAATTCCGGAATTAGATCGCTGGGTTTCGAGCTGGAAAAGGCTCCGGCAGCGATAAACAACACGTGAGAGGTATCTACCGATCCATACTTGGTCGGTACGCTACTGCCCTCTACAATAGGTAAAAGATCTCGCTGTACTCCACTTCGCGAAACATCAATGCCTCCATGCTTGTCAGAGTTGG
>JAJBBD010000122.1 GCA_020532355.1 Candidatus Cloacimonadota bacterium
CCAATATCGTAACCCAATAGTTTCTTTATGTCTTGGTCGTCTATACCTCCCGTAATAATGGCTTTTACGCCATGTTTGCGGGCAAGTTCGATTACGTGGAAAGGAATAAAGCTTCCTGTAATAATAATCTTACCTTTACAGGATTCGTCGATTTTTCCGGCATCAATCTCATCGTCAGGAGTTTCTGCCAGCATTTTTAGCTCGCCGGTGGTTTCATCTCCTATGCCAAAAATTCCTTGAATGTATGCGCTTTTATTTTCGATAATAACGCCTTCATCCGGTATTACTTCGGTAATTATGCCGTCCAAAAATGCCCGCACTTGTACGGGGATTCTGGGCTCGCGCAGCAGTACCTGACCAGTAACGGCAGAGATGTTTTCCACTTCACCTTCCACAGGAGAACGTACTTCACTTCTAAAGATTCCGAGCCCGAATAATCCGGAATTCTCGGCTAAGATGGTCTTTTTCGTAATTTGATCCCCGGCTTTAATTTTGATGTATTTTTCTAATTGGGTTGGAGTTACTCCAAGCTTGTTGGCAAGGTTGAAAGGCACGACTTTTCCCGGTAGAAGGGTTTCGGCTACAACGTCTTCAGCCTTCACTTTGGTTCCTTTGGTTACCAGTACTTTTCCCTTGAGGGGCAGAATGCGTTCTTTGCGTAATACAATGCTATCGGTTACGGTTAATCCGGCAGAATATGCTTGTCCCATTGTTTCCTCCTATACCAAGATGTCTTCGGGGTAGGCTTTGAGTTCTTGCATCCATTTTTTGAGGTATTTGATGCGTTCAGTTTTTTCGCTTGGCAGGTTAAATGGCTGGCGTCCCCTGGTATCCAGCACTATGCCAACGATGCCGCCGTGTAACTCTACATTCAGTTCTTTTGCTTTATTTTCGTCGAGAATCAAACCGGACGAAGTTTTAAGAGTTGCTTTTGCGGTTTTTCCAACCTCACAAGGGATCAGGCGGATTTCTCCAAAGGGAATATTTTCTTCGAACACAGTGCCATCTGGAAGCTCCAGTTTGGCGTAAAGAGCCGGCTTACCATATTTGCATTTCCCAACCGGAGCTACACAACTACCCAAATATACCATGCAATCTTTGCGGAACACTTCTGTGGCTGCTCTGGGGCTGATTTCGGAAAGCACGCCCAGATGGGGCATCATAAAGATGCTATCTACGGCTAGGCGAGTTATCCCCTCCGGTAAGAAAGCATCAATCAGCATCATAACAGTTTGATAGCGACGAGGTGCGTGAGAAAGAACACCGCCGGAGCCAACTAATAAGTCCAAAGTCATCAAGTTTACTATTGATGCGCCAGAAGTAGATTGGCTAAAGGCTTCCGAAATATCGCGCTGACGTTGCATCCCTTTGAGGCTGCTGGCAAATTCCTTATGCTGTTCGAATGCCAAGCGTAATGCCTCTTTGGCAATGGCCTGCTCCAAAACTAATTCTTCTAAAAGAGAAGGAATAGTAGTGGGTCGAATCATTTTGTTTTTTATCATATTGCGCAGCTCACTTTCGTTAATATCGAAGGGAACCCAACGCATAATATTGGTTAATCCACTGGAAGCTAAAACATTGGAAATACTATAACTCATACCGAGGTTGGCACTTACGGTACGGTTAAATACATATTCTTCGGTAAAAACGCTGAAAACGTCGGTTGTGGCTCCGCCAATATCAACACCCACAACTTCAATTTGCTCGTCTTTGGCAATAGTTTGCATGATGTTGCCCACAGCTGCGGGAGTAGGCATAATGGGAACTCGCTGAAGATCCGGGCCTTGTGTCCATTCCATCAATTTGTTATATCCTGGAGCTTGCTGCATCACATGTTCCATAAAGATATCGTGAATCTTGTCGCGAGCAGGGCCAAGGTTTTCGGCATCGAGTTTGGGACGCAGGTTTTCGGTGATGATAAGATCCACTTTGTCGGCAAGAGTGTTTTTGATCTCATTTATGGCTTCCTTATTGCCTGCATATATAACTGGTAATTTATATGAAGAGCCCAAACGCGGTTTGGGATCCGCACCTGAAACTAGCTCTGCCATTTCCACAACGTGTTTTATGGTTCCCCCATCTTCTCCTCCAGCCATGAGAATCATGTCTGGACGAAGATGTCTGATGCGCTCTATCTTCTCATGGTTCATGCGTTTATCGTTGCTGGCGATAAGATCCATCACGATAGCACCTGCACCTAAAGCGGCACGCTCAGCGCTTTCTCCGGTCATTGAGGCAACCACTCCAGTAACCATCATCTGCAAGCCACCACCGGCAGAAGATGTGGAAACATAGGCGTCCACTCCCACATCACCGTTTCGGGGGATTATGAACTCACCATTTTCCATAAACTTGATGTTGGGGTTGTTGTGTTTTAGGCGGGCAAGCTCTTCCAATTCTTGTGTGGCGTTGATTACCCCTTTGGTAACGTCGTTCAAAGGAGCTTCCACTGTTGTTGGTGCCTCACCACGGATAGTTTGGCGATATTCGCCGTCAACATACTCAATCAAGATCGCCTTAGTGGTGGTACTGCCACAATCTGTGGCAACAATTCTAGTAAGGCGTTTTTCATCGTATTGCATATATCCTCCGCTTATTCAGCTTTTATGTTTTTTATTCAAAATTTTAGCAAGTAAGTTGCGAAATTGGTTCCGCCGTCGTTGCCTTCGTATTTTAGCTTCAGCTCTGCGCTGTCGGTTTATTTCTTCATCAAGCTCATCAATGCGTTTAACTAAGGCTTTGATGTATTTCTCTTCTTGAATTAAGAGTGCAAAACGCTGATATTTGGCACTGTCGAAGATAATCTCGGCAAAAGGTAACACAAAATACATTGCCTGACTTCCAATACTGTGTAGCGGGTGCAGAGATTCTATCAGCAGAATTCCCGCCGGAGCCAACTGACGACTGGCAATAAAGCGCGCTACTTTATCGATAAGACCGAAGGCTTCCTCTTCGCTAATGGTCGAAATTATTTCGGGGTGTTTATAGTTTTTCATAATCTATGCTCTTGTGGCGGTGTATCCCGCAACTTTAGCGGCGCCGGCTTCATATAGAGCCCGGCTAACCTCATTAAGCGTGCTACCTGTAGTGAACACATCATCTACCAAAATTACCTTCTTGCCTCTAACCATTGAGGGGTTCTTAACCTTAAAAGCTCCACCTAAGTTTGTGAGTCGATCAGTTCTGCTTAGGGTAGTTTGACTTTTTGTATAGCGCTTTCTACTCACACAATTCAAATAATTCTTTCCCAACTGCTTTGCCAGGCCTCGTGCAATAAGGGCACTTTGGTTGAATCCGCGTTCCCGGAGGCGCACTTTGTGTAAGGGCACTGGAACCACCTCACTATATTCCTCAAAGCGAGAATACGATGCAGCAGCTTGCGCCATCCTTTCCGCCAACCAAGTGCCTGCACTGCGCATACCGTAGTACTTCAAATTGTGCACTATTTCCGGCAAAGGATATTTATATTTAAGGGCAGAGCGAGCAAATTCGAAACAGAACTTGGCTTCCCGGCAAGTCGGGCATACTCCATCCTTCATTTTGGATCCGCATTTTGGGCAATCTCCTGGTTGGTCAGATTGGACCAAACTGTCGCAATTGGCACATAAGAACTTTTCAGTGCTATCAAGACGCTTATGGCATGCTGCACACACAGGAGGGAAAAACAAATTAAGCACCGTGCTCAAAGTACTTTTCAACAGCTTCAAAAAACAGTTTTCCATCTTGGCTGCATACACTATCTGTGGCTGCTCGTTCAGGATGCGGCATCATGCCTAAAATGTTTCTGCCAGTATTAATAATGCCGGCAATATTGTCAAGTGATCCATTTGGATTGGCTTCTTTATTCACCATGCCATGGGCGTCACAGTAGCGAAATACTATCTGATCGCTATCTTGCAAGGCTTTATGCCCCGTGGCATCTATAAAGTAATTACCCTCTTTGTGGGCAATGGGGATATCCATTATTGTGCCTGGAATAAGATGCTTGGTAAAAGGACTATCAGCACTTTCCACCTTGATATATTGGTGTTTACAAATGAAGCGCAAGCCCTTATTCATCAGTAATGTGCCAGGCAAGAGACCGGTTTCGGTAAGTATCTGGAAGCCATTACAAATGCCCAAAATGTAACCTCCTCGCTTAGCAAAGAAGACAAGTTCTTTAACGATAGGTGAGAAGCGAGCTAATGCACCACAACGAAGATAGTCTCCATAGGAAAAGCCTCCGGGAAGAATGACCAGATCAGGATTGTCTAATTGACTATCTTTGTGCCAAATCATACTTGTTTGGTGCCCTCTGCTGGCAAATACTTCAGCTGCATCGTGATCACAATTTGAGCCGGGGAAAGTGATTATGCTAACTCGCAAGGCTATAATTCCTCCAGCTCAAAATGGTAAGTTTCGGTATTGGGATTTGCCAACAGACTCGTGCAGATTTTATCCACTTGCTTTGTGGTTTGGGATTTGTCTTTAGAGTCAAACGATATTTCAATGTATTTACTGATGCGAGTATCAATCACGTTTTCGTATCCCAATTGGCTCAACGAATTGCTTACTGCCTTGCCTTGGGGATCCAATACGCTGGGCTTAAGTTGCACGAATATCTTGGCTTTTAGCATGGTACTTCCAATAGTTTTTTCTCATTAACCAGCATTTGAACCGCCAATATTTAGTCAACTGATTTGTTATCTACAGTAATTTGAGATCGTTGCTTAATCGGGGAACGGGGCATAGTTTAATGCGAAAAGGGGTGTGGTTTATACGGGCAAATGCACTTTATATTTGTAGAACAGTTTGTTTTATGAGGCTTTAAACCCAAGAATTACGCTTCAGCTTATTTATGCTATTTAATCTTATAACGTTTTATCTTGCGGCAGAGCGTAGATTCTGTCATATTCAGCAATTTCGCTGCTGTTTTCTGTTTGCCACCAGTTTTTTGCAGAGCTTCAATAATGCGCTCCTTATCCAAATCCTTGATATTGTGGTTTATCAAAGAGCCCCTTAAAGCTATGCTACGTTTAAAAGCATCTATGTTATCGAGAATTTCAGCTGTCCAAACTGGTTTGTAGAAGAGAATAAAAATACGTTCGATGATGTTCTTAAGCTCCCTCACATTACCGGGGAATTTGTAGCTATTTAATCTATCGTAAAAGGAATCTCTTATGCGGGGTAGTCTTTTACTGGTTTCGCGGGCAAAGTTTCGGGCAAAATGTTCTACTAAAACCGGAATGTCTTCCAATCGTTCTTTAAGTGGGGGGATGGATATTTCCAAAGTATTAAGCCGATGGAGCAATTCCAAGCGCAAAGAGTCTTCTTTTATAAGTTCCAAGATGTCACGGTTTGTAGAGGCGATCAATCGGCAGCGTATAGGTTTGCTATCTTCTTTGCCAACAGAGTTATACTTCATTGTATCCATTGCCCATAGCAATTTTGCCTGGAAGTCATGGGGAATTTCGGAGATTTCATCCAGAAACAGGGTTCCGGCTCCGGCTTGCTCAAAAAAGCCATGTCGTTCTTTGGTAGTGCCGGTAAGATTGCCTGCAGCAGAGCCGAAGAATTCGGTCTCAAACAAGGCGGGCGAGATTGCCGCACAATTTACTGTTACAAAGGGAAGGTTTTTTTGGGCCGAGCTATAGTGTATCATACGGGCTAAAACTTCTTTTCCGGTTCCGCTTTCCCCGTGAATAAGCACGGAGGCATCACGGTGCATAGATGCCAATAGTGCACTATCGATAACTCTTTTGGCAGCCTTTGAAATGCCGATAAAGCGTTCTATCTGCCGTTTTGAAATGTCATTCAGCAGGGTTTCATATTTTGCCTTTATCGCTCTGGAATCATCCAAAATCTGCTGGAGTTTATTTTCGCTAATTTGGCTACGTTTTTGTTTTAGCGCAGTAATATGATCGCGGTTTAGTTCGTCCACACGGCGCATCATAACTAATGCTCTAAGGTAATTATTGCGTTTTTGATAGTAATATGCCAAAGCACGGCTAACCTTTATAAGGTTTTCAATCAGATGGTTTTGTTTATAGAATCGTTCTGCTTCGCGCAAGCGTTTTAATGCGTCTTCCCAGTTATGTAAGCTTATTAGAGAAAGAGCGATATTGGCGCTCAGGTTTATTCTACGTTCTTTTTGTGAGTCTTCCTTCAAGAGTTTTTCAGCCAGTAATTGATAGTGTAAGGCCTGTTCTCCCAGCTCAAGGTGATTGAGCGCTTTTGCCAAATTATTATAAATCTCAAAAAGCAATGCTGGCATTTTAACGTCAGTAGAATGCAGAGATTGAAGGCTTTTTTGGAAAAAGTAGATCGAAGCCTTATAATCCTTTATGGCATATTTTAGCAGCGCATAGTTGAAGTTAAGTTGAACCTCAAAGAAGTACATCCTCAACTGAGCGATTAGACGATTGCCCAATTCGTAGAATTCTTCACCCATTTTATGCTTTTGCAATTTGGCACAACAATCTAAAATAGCAAAGGTCGTTTCCAGTGACGCTATGCTCAGCTCATGTTGATTACTAAGATCGTAAGCTGCGCTATAATAGGAAAGCCCAAGATCATATTTTTGCAAGGTGTTATACCCATAGCCCAAACAAGATAGTACACACAACCGCACAAAAGGTTGTGTAATGTTATCCAATTTTTTGGCTAATTTCTGCAATTTGCTTTCCATGAGCTTGAGTTTGTTGCTGATAAGTGTAATGGATGCACAATCCACAAGTGTTTTTACTGTTGCATCTTGGGCATCGATGCATATTAAATGTGCTTCTTCGGCGTAACTTTTTGCCTCGATGTTATTGCCAAGCAGATTTTGGGTATTTATAAGCGTTATAAGGTTCAATAGTTGAATTTCGGGCTCGGAAGAATCTTTTAGTTCTCTATATAGTTTAAACGATTGATCTTGTGCTTCATTTAGCCGATACATACTCAACAGTGCTCTTGCTTTTGCCATTCGAATAAAGATGATTTCATCTGCATCAAATCCTCCGTTATTCTCGTCAATTGCCAAGTAGATAACGGGATCTCGAAGCATCATTAAAAACTGATGCAAGATCGCTGTAAGCTTTTCATTTAACATCGAGTAAATTCTCCTTCAATTATCTCACAATTGATAGAAACAGCAAATCTGTCAACACAATTCTATTTTCTTAAGAGCAGATAGATGAAAAATGGACAACCCACTGCGGCTGTTATTACTCCTACCGGAAGTTCAATTCCGCTAAGATTTTTTGCCAAAAAATCAGCTCCCATCAGAAACACAGAGCCAAAAAACAAGCTTGCCGGAAAGATTTGTTTTTGATTTCTAAGCCCTATCTGTCGCATTATGTGGGGTGTAATTAGCCCAACAAATCCAATTATCCCCGCATAAGACACCACAATGCCTACTATTAGCGAGCTCACAAAGAAAATCTGCCGCCGCAATCTGGCCACATCTATACCCACACTGGCGGCGTACATATCGGAACTGCTGAGAATATCCAGTGCCCGGCTTTTAAGGTATAACCAAGCGGTTAGCAGGGTTACCAATGCCGCTAATATCAAAAATATGCGGTATTCAGCAACGCTGAATATGCGTCCCAAATTGCCCATCAGAGTGCCCAGAATTAGGACGGTATCTTGTCTGTTAAGATACATCATCAAAGATATTGCCGAAGAAAAGAACATCCCCACTATTACTCCGGCAATAATCAATCGTTGTGGATCGAAGTTGCCCCGTTTTTGTGCCAGTTGCCACACCAGCAACATAGTGATAATGGCGCCAATAAAACCACCTAAGGGCATCAACAAAATCATGCCGAAGGCGGCAAATAGTATGCTTCCAAAAGCGGATCCGGAAGAAACTCCCAAAATATATGGCTCGGCAAGAGGATTGCCCAGCATCAGTTGATATACCGAGCCAATTGCAGCCAGACTAAATCCGGTTACCACGGTTAAGATAAAGCGAGGGATACGAATATGAGTGAGGATATAGGCTCCGGGATTTCCCCAAAAAAGGTAAAGTGCGGTTAGCGATAATCCGGCTAACAGCATAAGAACAATGAAGATATAGCGTTTCATTTGCTCTGTAACCGCCAGTTCTCGAATATTTCATCTAATTGCCTTAGGCCTTCCAATATTCGAGGACCGGCGCGTTGAATAAGATCAGGATCGATATCTTTTTCAAAATAGATGTTCTTTTGCGCTATGGCAGGAATTCTAGCCCAACCCTTACGATTGAGAACGTTCTGTAAACTATCGTGCGAGTAGCAGATCATAATATCCGGATTTGCTTGAATTATCGCTTCGGCTTTTACTCTGGAATAATCTCGTTCCAAGCGATCGAAAGCATTATTGCCACCGGCAAGCTCGATCAATTCTCCCACAAATGAATCATCTGCCACACTCATTAGGGGGTCTCGATATATTTCCAAATATACCGTGGGACGCCTTGTATCCTTATTTGCTTGTACAATTCTATCAAGTTCAATCTGGATGGAATCTCTTAGGGCTGAGGCTTGAGCATCTCTACCGATAAGATTACCAATTTTGATAATTTCATCCAACATCTCACGTACTGTTTGAGGGTAGGATTCGTAAACATTTATGCCTAACTTCTTTAAGTCTAAGGCAATAGCCTCTTGTTCTAAACCACTGCTAAACACAATCTGAGGTGAAAGATTAAGCACTTTTTCTTTGTCGATGGCACCAAAATCTCCCACAATCTCTTTGCTCTTCAATGCCGGAGGGTAGCTACATTCTTTGCTAACGCCAATAATCTCGTCCACAGCTCCCAAGGCGGCTATAATCTCTGCTGTTTCGGGTGAGAGTACCACATATTTTCCCTTTTTCTGCGCTGGCTTGCCTTTGCACGATGCCAGCATAAATACCGCTATCAGCAAAAGTATGTAAAAGGGTCTAACTCTCATAACTCTTCTGTTTCCTACTTATTAATCTCCCATCCAATGGCTTTGTATGCTCAAATCTGTCAAGCCCAATCTTGAATGGGGCAAGTATTCATAATAGCAAAGACCGTTGAGTAATCTGGGCATGGGGTAAAGCCTCATACTATAATGGTGATGGGTGGGGCATAGCTATAATCAAAAAAAGCCCACCAACCTGAGATCTCGTGCATAAAAATCTGCTATATATGGATGTGCAACCGTCTCTGGCAAATTTTTATTCTTAGCATAGTTGTTCTGTGCCCATCAAGCTAAGCAAGCATTAGCGAAGCTTTAAGCCGAGATACTCCTGCAAAAACAGCATGATCTCGATAGTAACCTTTGCTAATCTGTGCTTAAAGTAATGGGAGTGAAAGGGGTTTTTTGCAAGGATGTTGATAATTAAACAAAGCTTGACAGATAGCGGTGTAAGTGAATTCTTGAAAAAGAAGATAAAGAGGATAAAATACTGGAGAGGATATGACGGTATCTCATAAAGCACTCGATACGGTGCTGATGGTTTTGGCCTTACTAAGCAGTTTGCTGGTAGTGGCTTCTGCTATTCAGTTATTGCGGGGTGGAGACATATTATTAACCTTTACTCAGTTTACCATGCAGGTTATTTATGTAATCTTTGCCATCACCATTGTGCTGATCATTTTGATTCTTGTATTAGAAAACGCTTCTCCCGTACACACATTAGCGTGGATAATGGTATTAATATTCTTACCGATAGTAGGGTTTGTATTCTACCTATTCTTTGGCAGAAATTGGCGAAAGATAAAGCTTTTTAACCAAAAAGAACTAATTGATAGCAACATCTTGGAAGATCTTGATTCCCATTTCCCTCGTTTTGCTTCCAAGCATTTACAGGATGGGCTGGAGCACAAATTACATCGCTTACTCAAAAACAATAGTAAGGCAATCTTGACCATCAACAACCAAATCGAATTGATTAGCGACACTTCAGATGCCTTCGAAGCCATGTGTGATAGCATTCAAGAAGCTAAAAGACATATTCATCTGGAGTATTTTTCAATAGCTGCAGATTCTACCGGAAATTATCTAAAGGATTTGCTGATCCAGAAAGCAAGATCAGGAGTTGAAGTACGCTTCATATATGATGATGTTGCCTGTTGGAGGCTACCGCTAAGTTTTAAGCGAGAGTTAAGAACTGCGGGTGTGCGATTTGTACCGTTTATGCCGGTGTGGATACCTCTGCTAAACAGTAGAATGAACTATCGTAACCATCGTAAACTGCTAATCGTGGATGGCGAGATAGCCTATTTGGGAGGCTTAAACATTGGCGATAAATATCTTAGCAAAGATGCCTATTTCGGATATTGGCGAGATTCATTAGCTGTGTTTAAGGGGCAGTGCATACTGAGTCTACAAGCCATTTTTTTGGTAGATTGGTTCTTCGTAAGCCGAGAGAATCTATTTCTTGACGATGGGTATAGGCATTATATATGTGAAGACTCCATCACAAATATCGGTAAAGTATCGCCGGTTCAGATTGTGGCAAGCGGTCCGGACACGAATCATGCCAGTATTTTGCAGCTCTATTTCTCTGCCATTGCCAGTGCACAATACTCAATTCGCATCAATACGCCATACCTAATCCTTAATGAGGCTTTGTTGATGGCGCTTAAGACGGCGGCAATTAGCGGCGTAAAAGTACAAATCATTCTGCCGTCAAAACCGGATCATTTCATTGTGTATTGGGGTTCGCATTCATATTATTCGGAGTTGTTGGATGCCGGAGTAGAAATATATGAGTATCAGCGTGGATTTATGCATGCAAAGATCTTGATTGTAGATGACGAAATATTAGGTTTGGGTACGGCGAATATGGATTTACGAAGCTTTAACCACAATTTTGAATTGACCGCCTTGGTGTATGATGATGTGCTTGTAGATAAGGCAAGCGATGCCTTTAGCAAAGATCTGTCTCATTCCCGCAGAATAAGCTTGGACGAATTTGAGCAGCGAGGCTTGGTAAAGCGGAGTAAAGAGTCTATTTGCAGATTGTTCTCGCCTTTGTTGTAAAGGATAGCTATGGAGTTTAAAGTATTAGATTTTTCAGAAGATATCATTGATGGTGCACTTAAAGAAGTATGTGACAAGTGCATAATGGTATTTCCCACGCGGATTTCTGCTGACCTTGCGCGTTTGCGCTTTGAACCACGCTGGAATCTGGAAGCAGTGCAATGGCTTGCGATGGAGGATTTTAAGGCAATACTATTGGCAAGCGACCAACCATTGATGCAAGACGAGAAACGTTTGTTGAGCCTATATCAGGTGCTGGATGAAGAAGATAAGCAGCGCTTCCATATTTGGGAATATAACGATGTGATAGAATGGGGAACCAATCTGTTTCAATTTATGCAAGAGTTTTCTGAAGCGGGCAAGGCTTTGGATGATCTATTGCGCTTAGGTGAAGACAAAGACCTTTACTTACGCGCTTGGCAAGAAGATCAGATAGGAAGGATTCATGCTATCTTGCAACGTTATCTTGCCTTTATAGCGAATCTGGGCTTTACCGATGCGATTTTTAGCTATCCAATCAATAATCTGCACGTACCCTTTCAAGGATACCGCATTGTATTTGTCAATCAGTTCTATTATAGTAAATTAGAACAATATCTTGTCCGTAGTTGCGAAGAGCATCAAAACCAGGTGATTATTTATTATCACGGAGTAAACCCCGATCCACAAAACTGGCAAATGCCTCAATTTGAGCCTAAGGGAAATGGAAGCCTGACCGCGTTGAAAGAAAAAGTAAAAATCTTTGAATGTGAGAGTGAAGAACAGGCGGCATTGGTCTTTTTGGCGCTAAACTCAAACAAGAGAAATGCGGCAATTGTGGACTCCAGCTTCTGGAACAAGCCTTATAGCAAGTTGTTTCCCGAAAATATCGTGGCAGCCAAACAACAGTTTAGTATTGTACAATCCCAGTTCTACACGATTCTTTGTATGCTTAAAGAAATTGCTGCTTCGCAGATAAATACGCCAGGCTTTGTTCCGCTTAGAATACTCTCTCGCTTCTTTATGAATCAAGAGCTTGTACATGGCATCTGTAAACAATGGAATGCCATCAAGCAAGAACAACTTAGGCGCGAGATATTCTCTCTGGCAGACGAAGAAGTGCTGTACTTGGATTTTGATATAAGGGCACAATTTGGCAACCAAGATTCAAACAGAGATAAATACAGCTTGCTTCCTCTACTCTGTGAAACCATATTTGCTTGGGCAAGAGGTATAATCAACCTGCAAGATCTTGCCGATCTTGCTAAGCTCTTTACGGAAACGCTAAATCCGGAAGTATTGTGCTCCCAAAATGAACTGGCTAAAACCGATGTTTTGGAGCAGTTCTGGACTGCTTTAGCAAATTTCTCTGCTACGGAAAGCTTGGGGATTGTGCAAAAGTGGTATAATGTCTTCGAGCATCCGGGATTTGGAATCTTTGCGCTGTTTATGGATTTTCTAAAGCCGATACAGTTAAAATACAGTCTAACGGAGACATTTAACGATTGTTGGGAAGTAACCAATATTTTGGATTCCCGAAATCGAAACTTTAAACATCTGGCGTTTATGCAGATGGTAGAAGGAGTATTGCCTCAAACCCCCGGTGCGGTGTGGTTGTTGAACGAAGCACAGCGCGCAAGACTTGGACTTTTAAGCTATGAAGTGATCCGTAATTGGGAACGCTACTATTTCTATAGATTGGTGATGTGTGCAGAACAGGTGCAAATATTTACTTATCGTAACATGGAAATGAATGTAAAACCTAGTAGTTTTGTGATGGAGCTGCAGGAACTATGCCAAGCCGAACTCAGCATCCGCAAAATTCCGGTCAAGCGGCTATTTGAAGCTTATGCCAACTTAGAAGCGGGCGAGTTGAACCAAAAACTTGCTGCTTCTGAGCTTATGCATGCCGAAACCAATCAAGCATTCTGCAGCCTGCCGTCCAATCCCGCTCAAGACTTCCTGCCAAAGCATCAAATTCGCTTCAATAGCTATGATGTAAGCTTATTGTTCCGTAATGCTTTTGTGTGGTATATACAGAGTGTACGCAAAATTAAACCGCTCAGAACGGATCTTGCTGAAAAGCTAAGTAACACTTTATTCGGTAATCTGATGCATGCATATTTCACCGAGATATTGGGTAGCAATCCGCAAAGCTTCTCATCTGTGCAGGCATTGAGAGCATCCTTTACCAATGATGCAAAGCTAAGAATTGCGCTGCAAAGCCTCATGAACAGTAGCGAGTTTTATTACAAAATACCCAAAAACTACAACGAAGAGTTCCTTGCAGATGTAATCGGTACTTGTTTGTCAGATTCACTCAAGCAATTCTTCTATAGGTTTTTGTCTCCCCAATTGCAAAATAAGGCTTTTGAGCTTTTCCCTGAAGGCAGTCGTCCCGAAGACGAGCGCTATTACAAAGAAATCTGCAAGCTGGAGTTTGCGGGCAAAACCTATAGCATACAAATAAAAGGTAGAGCTGATCTTAGAATTCTCACCGATGAGACACGATATATAATAGACTTTAAGACCGGATCGGCAGATTCGGGACAGCTCGTCTTTTATGAATGGTACTATGATTTGATTGATCATCACGAAAGAGCAGCAGACTTGCGCTCTTACTTCTGGATGGTTTTAGATAGGGAGCTTAACAGCAAAGATATAGTTAGGGCAGCGAAAAGAGATAGCTTTGCTGCCAACATTCAAGCTAGCTTGCTTAATTGCTTTAACAGCGGGTACAATATTGGCAAGAAATCTTCAGACAGACATTTACTCAAAAGTATAAGCCGCAGCGACATATTTGTGGAAAGGCAGGAGGGCTAATGCAGTTTCAGAATTCGATAATCACCGCCAGTGCTGGAACCGGCAAAACCTATCGCTTGTCGTTGGAATTTATCTCGCTCATCTTGCGGTATTACGAGCACCCGGAATTTAAGCTAGATTCAATTTTAGCGCTAACATTTACCCGCAAGGCTACGGCTGAAATCAGGGAGCGTATTCTAAAACACTTGAATGACCTTTGCCAAAACCCCGAAAGTGAATTAGTATCTGCTTTACGCAAGTTTGTTCCTGGAAACGAGTATCAGCTTAGCATAGAAGAGCAAAACATTCTATTTTCGGCGCGCTTAGAGATTGTGACCGACATGCAAAAGCTTCAGATTATGACCATCGACAGCTATACCGGAAATATATTCCGCAACATAGTGCGCCCCATGAAAAGCATCGACAGCTTTGAAATTGATGAACAAGCTGCCAATAAGCGCATGCCGTTATTGATGAACCACATTATGAAGCCGGAGTTTAGACGGCGAGTAAACAAGCTACTTTCACGCAAAGTACACCGGAGTTTGGATGATTACGCCAAATTCTTTAGCGAGCTGATTAAAAACAGATGGTTATTTTATTTAATCAGCAGGCGATGCGAGCTAAAAAGAGAGTATCTAGATAACCCGCGCAGAAGCTTTGGCAAGGCAATTATAGAGTTATTGCAGGCGATAGCAGAGGGCACTAAAAATCCAGAGCAAAACAGCCTAGACAAAGTGATTTTAACGGACATCAAGAGTCTGTTTGTTTCATTCCCCAGTAGTATTGAACACTTTTGTGCGGAGATGGTATCGATGCTGGATACTCCTATAGATGCTATGCGTTTGTTTTCTACATACAAGAAGAAAGCCTTTTTTAGGAAAAGTGCCTTTGCCAATGAAGATTACAATAAGTGTTTGGAGCTTTACGACGAAGGGTTGAAATCTTTAGCTGAAGAAATTTACTACCGTTACTATCTGCCTGAAGAAGAAGAGATCTTGGATATTTGGGCGATTATTCTGGAAGAGCACGACAAATTGATTTATCGCTACAAGACTATGAGCTATCAAGATGTAGCCTGGCTTACTTATGAGGCATTATTCAGCAATCAACCTCCCGAATTTGAATTTGACGATGAAGGCTCGGCTAACGAATTCTACATGTTTCTTAGCCATCGAACGCGTTTTATGCTGATTGATGAGTTTCAGGATACATCTCTTATCCAGTTTAATACTTTACGTCCAATCATTGAAGAAATCAGTGCTGGATTTGGCAGCAAGGATTTTGGTGGACTGGTAATAGTAGGTGATGAAAAGCAATCTATATTTGGTTGGCGCGGGGGAGAGCGGGATCTACTGTTGAATTTACGCCAGATAATAGCTCCTCTGCAGAATGTAAATGTAGATGTATTAGATCGATCCTGGCGAGCAGGAAACGATATGATGTGCTTTATAAATAGTATTTTTGGTGATGTTCAATTGCACTCGGCGATACAAAGGCAAGGCATGAATTGGCCATATTCCAAAGTTCACTCGGCACTAGGAGATATAGATGCCACGATTGAAGTGTGTATGCAAAACTACTTTAGCAACCGTAAAACGGTAGCGGAGGTATATCAGTTCTTTGTGGATGAAATGATTATTCCCGAGTACAACAGAAATAAAGAAGCCAACATTGCCATAATTTGCCGTAAGGCATCCCAGCTTTCTCAACTTCAACTACTTCTGGAAGAAAGGGGGATAGGCGGTGTTTTTCAACCCAGTGCTTCCATCACCCAGCACAGGTTTGTTGCGCCGTTAATTAGTTGGCTAAGATTTGTAACGTGGGGAGGCTGGTTGGATTTCCTCAGTTTTGTGCGTTCGGATTATCTTCTGCTTAGTAGCAAAGCCCTCAAGGCTCTGATCGACGAAATTGCCCTTTATGAGGAGCATAATAATACACCCGATCTTTCCCGAATGCCCCCTCTTGATGAGTTATACAAACTAGCCATAGAGATGAAGAACAAAACAGCATACAACATCTTACGAGAAATAACTCAACTCTGTCTAAAAGGATTTGATACTATACCAGAGCGGGATCTGCTTAATCTACAGGCTTTTTTGAATATTGCCGCTAACTGGGAATTGAACGAAGCGCAAAAAGGACTAGCTACTGCAGATTTTTTGGATTATGTGCAAGAGAATGCAGATCAGGAAAGTTTCAAACAGGTTAGCGTGGAAAACAATACTGGTGTGCAATTGCTCACCATTCACAAATCTAAGGGCTTACAATTCGATAAGGTATTTGTTTTATACGATTTAAAAACTCACCACAGCAATGATGCCAGGTTCTTTTGGGCTTCTTCATTCAAAGATGAAGAATTTAGCTATCTTGATGACTATAGTCTTAGCTTCCATTTTGATTCTATTTTGCCTTACAGTCCCGCGGCAAAGATATGGGAAGCAAAGAAAAAACAAGAGCACCTGGAAGAATTGAACAATCTTTATGTAGCTTTTACGCGTGCCCGCACAAATCTGCATGTATTGTTTACGTATTATAGCACTGCCGAGTGGAAGGAGTACTTTGCTTCCAAAAGTGAAGACCTATCTTTACAGCTTTATTTAGCAGATGCTTGTTTACGATATTTTGAAGATTCTATTCCTCTGCCAAATGGTTCATGGCGTAAAACCTCTAATTATCCAGAAGAAGTGTCTAATCTATCTAAATCAAAGCTGGTGATAGATTCGGTTGAAAGTAATTCACTAACAATTTCTATGGCTAAAAGCACAGATTGGAAACTTGCTCTCAACAGAGATGATGTGGTATCGGATTACAGAACTGCATATCTGGAAAAACGTTGGGCTTTGTATGGCGATGTTGCACATCATTATCTGAGCTTCATCATACACAATAAGTCAGATGAACACAGTCGCGCCCAGCGTGAATGCATACAACGTTTTGGGGCAATACTTGGCAAATCGAAGCTGGAACGGATCTTTGCCAAACTGGAAGAAGAGCTAAATTCAAATAGCTTTCTGTTTGGCTTTGAATACGATAAGATTTTTACGGAAATAGCCATCGGTAAATATAGGATAGATCGTCTGATGCTGAACACTAAAGATAAAAAAGCCTTACTTGTAGACTACAAAACCGGAGGTATTCACGAAAAGGAGCAATTGGAAAACTATCGCCGCATCTTAGCTAAGTTACCGGCATTCAAAGATTTTAGCTTTGAACTGTGCTATCATAAGATACATTTGATATAAAATATTTGCATCAAGTGTTTTGTAATAACTTCTTACGGGGATATCACAGCCAGTAGCGTTATCGTAGATTACAAGTCTCTTGAAAGGTCTTGAGCTTGGCTCAGTGATGCATAGAAGGAACGCAACTGCATTATCCCCTATTCTTTAGCGATTTCTGAATTTTGATTTGAGCCTTTTTGAGACCGTTGCACAACCATATTTAGTATATTTTTATACGCGAGATCTCGCTTTGGTGGGATTCTTTGATCGTAGCTATACCTTCCCCTTTCTTGTAGAATGAGACTTCGTCCCATGCCCCGATAATTTAACGGTCTATTTTGTGTGTTATGAACCATCAGCTTCAGTTATTTCTCGCCAGAATTTCAACTATCTTCCCTTGATACCATTCCCATTACAATAGCCAATTGTTAAAGATGCTTACTCCCGTGATAATGCTATCAGAAAAGGATGAAGG
>JAJBBD010000123.1 GCA_020532355.1 Candidatus Cloacimonadota bacterium
GTTCGCATCAATTGCCAAAATGGGCGGGGGCGTAACTATTTTGACCGGTGGCTTTGGCTTGACACTTAAAAACAGTGTCGTCTTTCCCTCGCTGAAGCAGGGCCAAATTTTGGTTCCAATTGCGCCTATCAGAGTCGAAGCGACCACGCCACGAGCAATCGGGGTGTCAGCTCGGAAAAAAGGACAATTTTCATCCTCGCCGGGAAACGGAAAGCGCAATGGCTAACAAAATTTGTGGGAACCACCACCGATTTTCCCACGTGGGCGACAACCTGGTCAAGCAAAGCCTGTGGGGAATGGTAATTACGCATAACCCCACCGCTGTCACGCCATTTGCGGCGGGGGAAACAAATTCTGGTTCCAATTGCGCCCATCGGAGACGAGCCGACCACGCCACGAGCCGTCGGGGTGTCAGCACGGAAAAGGACAATGCTCATCCTCGCAGGGAAACGGGAAGCGCAATGGCTAACAGAATTTGTGCTAAAGCAAATGGCCCGCCAGCGCTGGGCAGCCTAGAAATTTTGGCAACAGTATGCCAATCGAGTAGACTGCCCTACCAGCGTTAGCTGATAGGGTGAGCCTCTCACACCACTGTACGTACGGGTCTCGTATACAGCGGTTCGTTTAGTTGTGGGGAAATTTGTTTGTAAATATCGAGTAGAGAAATATACCCTCGCTTACTTAGCCTTTCCAAAGTGATAGTAGTTCCAAGAATTGGGCTTTGAGCAATAGCCCAACCTCCCATACGTGAGCGACTCCAAGAGTATGCTTGACCTTGTTCGACCCCCAAACGGATAAGATTTTTCCTTTTCCGTTCAAGCTTCTTCCAATGATGCCAAATACAATACCTGAGCCTGTTACGAATCCATCCGTCAATTTCGTTGAGTTTGCTGTAAATACTTGCCATTCGGTAGTTATTTACCCAACCTCTTTGAATTTCATTCAGTTTTTGAATTCGTTCGTCGAAACTCATAGGGATGGTTTTACGGGTAATCCTTTTGAGCTTTTGCTTAAGCTTTTTCCAACTCTTATCAGAGACGACCAATTGATACTTGCCTTTTTCTCCTTTCACATAAGTAGGTACGAAACCAAAACCCAAAGTGGTGAAGTTTACTGGTCTGCGAATCCCGCTCTTTTCCCTGTTAATAGATAATTTCAGCTTGTCCCGTAGGAATTTGTAAACATCATTACCTGTCTTTCGGGCTGTAGCCTTGGTTTTAGTATAAATACTAAAATCATCAGCATAACGGACATATCGCAATCCTTTCTTTTCTAACCACCTGTCTAATTCGTGTAACATGATATTAGATAGCAAAGGGCTTAAAGGACTACCCTGTGGTACTCCTTTTCTGCGCTTGACCAGTTTCCCGTTTATTAAAATTGGGGCACGTAGCCATTTACGGATAAGTCGTAAGGTTTCTTGGCATTTGATCTTACGGTAAAGCAGTTGTAATAAATGGCAATGGTCTACTTCATCGAAGAAACCTTTCAAGTCAATATCTACTATGTTTTGAAAACCTTCGTTGATATATCCCTGTGCTTTTAAAACGGCTTGGTGCAGGTTTTTATTCGGGCGGAAACCAAAGCTATAATCGGTAAACTCGAACTCGAAACCTGCTTGAACCACCTGTAAAACGGCTTGTTGCAATAAACGGTCAGTAACGGTTGGAATGCCCAACCATCGTTTCTTCCCGTTATCTTTGGGTATCTCTACCCCTAAGATGGCTTGTGGCAAGTAATCTCCTGATCGAACCGTATTTGTCAGCTCATTCTGGTCTATTGCCATCAGTTCTGACAGCTTCGTTACGGGCATATGATCTACTCCTGCTGAACCATGGTTCTTCTGGACTTTATACATAGCGCGTAACATGTTTGATCTTCGTAATACTTGCTCAATCATTTTAGCTTATTTACTTTCTTTTCCCTGTTCCGCTTAATGTAAGGCTAGATTCGTCTCTCGGCGAAAGCTTCCCTATAATATTTGGAACAACTTAACGTTCAGCCCTTCATTACTTCGTGAAACCTCCACGGTTTCTTTTCGTGGCTCGTTACTAGTAACTAATATGGCATCTGCTGACTTCTCTGTATATGTTACTCGAACATTCAAAGACCTCCCCAGGTAAGAGCCTATTCCTTCATCCAATGACTGCGAGATCTACATAATTATCATTTGGGTGTTCTTTGGGCGTTGCAGTGATGTGCCTACTTACCCTGATAGCTATGCCTCGTATCCCGTTTCTGTTCGTCAGTACCGGTTTTTGCAGTTTCGCTTCCTTCAGTGCATACCTCACGGTAAACCACCTTGCGACTTGCTAATGCTTCAGGACGTTACTCCTGCACATAAGGGACTTACACCCTCTGGAATAGAAAAAAAACATCCCCATCCTTTGCTTTGGTCAAATAAATTTGCATTTTTAGAATTTTTCCAGAGTTTTAAGACGGGTGTGCTCTAGCTCATGCTGGGCACACACATGCGGTATATTTTACGCCCCCTTTTTGGCTGATTAGGTTTCTATTCGTTTCTATTTAAGTTCTTAACGGTTGACAAATATCATCCCCGCCCGATGGGGCGCAA
>JAJBBD010000124.1 GCA_020532355.1 Candidatus Cloacimonadota bacterium
AAGCTGAGATTGTCTTGTATTTACAGGAGTATCTCAGCTTGAACTATACGTAATCTATGCTTAATACATGGGGAGACAAAAGGGTGCGAATCCATTGGTGATTCTATTGCTTATAATCTCAGATGAGCTGGAAAACAGTCTTGAAAAGATACAATTATACTCTGTTAAGCCATGAATGCCGTTTCGGATAGATTAGTGGTATTTTACTTATCAGGTTATCTGAGCGGTTTGACTATTTGTAGTAGTAAAGAATCTGAGGGCTTTCCATTGCTGCCTCGCTTAAACAAAAGTATCCTTTGCCGCTGGCATCAAAGCAGATTGCTTCTCCTTGCGGTTCAACCTGATAAGGCATGTTTCTGCCCTGCCCTGTCAATGTATGCAAGATGCTTCGGCAACGTTTGAAGCGGACAATTCCCGCATAAGTTTTAACCAGTATGTACTTGCCATTAGGTGAGATATCGGCTGCTGTAACCCAGTTTAGTTGCATTTGCCCCAGCCTTTCGGCTATAAGGATTTCAGTACTTTTTTGCGGATAGGCTAACCGATATATTCCCACTTGTTCTTCACGTTTTGAAATGATATATATATCACCACTTTGGGGCTCTACAAAAAAGGCTTCGGCATCTCGCGGACCATCCTCATACACAAAGTCTATTTTCTCAATATCCTTTACAATAAGGAGGCTATCTGTCAGCTCCGGCTCGGGAAACTTATAGAAAGAAAGTTGCTTGTAGCGTGCATTATTATCGCCAATCTCACCTATAAAGATATAGGGAATTTGAGTTTTAGGATCGTTCCAAGTGGCAATTTCTTCCCAGTCTCTATTATTAATGCCGTCCAAACTAATCTCTGCAACCAATCTACCCCTTGTGTCTATTGCAAATACAGACGCCTCGCCACCGGAATCGTTGTGGCTGAAAAGCACTTGATTGTTTCGCAAAGACCTGACAATACCCGAAGCCTCTGGCAGACGGTCTGTTTCAAGGTTGAAGCTTTTTGGGGCTTTAGCAAATAAGAGAGCAGAATATACGGTGATAACCAGTATAATCAAAACAAATATTCGTTTTATCATGGTGTTTCCTTTTTCATTCATAGTAGATTGCACCCAAACCTGTAAGGCGTAACAACAGAGATTTGCGCTTGCTGCCATCACCTAAACTGAGATCACTTACTATAGATTTTGCCGGAGCTATTACTTCATCTTCGGCATCTCTAACCGGTCTACGAATGCCCCAAAGTGAATGCAAAGCATAACTCTTGGCATCCACTGAGCCTAAATATAGCATGATGTGCCCAGGCATACGCAAAACGGTTTGAGCGGGCAGCGCTTTTTGGGCAATAATGGTTTCTCGTATTTCGGGATTATCGCCTTCAGCAAACTCATAAAGACTATTACACGCTTTGTACTGGGCACCTCCATTACGCGGAAGATAGATGCCAAAACACTGAAAAAGCTGCTTGATAAATCCAGAACAATCATACTCGGCATTCAGATCTCCCCATCCATAAGGAGCATTAAGCGTAGAAAACGCCAATTCATAAACATTGCGGGCATTGAAGGGAAGAAAGCCATGATGTACATCGTGGCTGGCGATGTATGCACTATTGCCATTGGGAAGCAAAACTTCGCACAAATCACCATGCACAGAAAGCAGAGGAAGCTTATTGCCCAGTCTGATAAGCCCATAATAATCTCGGCAGGAAGAATCCAAATACAAATCACTTTTGTCACAAATGCTTACAACGAAATCTGAAGCCTGTATATACTGTAGCCAAGCAATCCGGTCAACGAAGACAAGGTCATCACGCCAAAACCATCCTGAAGAAGCTCTTCCTGCCCCAAAGACCCATTCACCATCCTCAGATTCGTGATATATCACAATGGGCTCAGCAATGTCGAACCCGCTATTTTGTAGGCAATCGAATTCCAAATCGAGTGCTTGCTCGGTAATGATTTCGGCACAAGGTATTAGTCTTTGATTTGTAAAGCGAATGGCTAAGGCAAAACGGCAATTATTTATAGCTTTAATGGCGGATATATCGCACAAATTGCGTATCCTCTGCCAAAAAGACTTATCTGTGGGGCTTCCATCCTGTCTGAATTTGCCACTCGCTTTTGCCATGTTAAAGCAGTCGGTAATGTTGCGTTTCAGATTTTGGGAACGGATAATTGGGGAGCTTTGCTCAATCTGTCCGATATCGCCCTTACGCTGGATTTGTCTGTTGAACTCATCTATCTGCACTGCATCCATGAATAGAGAATCGGGATTGGGGTGCAAACTGATCCAGAATCCCGGACGTCGCATATCGGCAGAGACTAAAGGCGGGTGCTCTCTAAATGCACGATAGTGTGGTTCTTGTGGTGCTTGAGCCGATACTGCTTTAGGCATCAAGATAAACACAAGAACAAGGATCCACAACATTTTACTCATAAGATTGCTCAATCGACTATGCGGTCTAATACTGGCAACATCTCATCTAAAAACTTGGTAAACCGATTCTCGAAGATAGCGATTCTTGCCATACTCATCAATTCTTGGTAGAAATGTAAACTATGGATGGTGGCAAGCCTCATCCCCAAAATCTCATTCATAGTGATGAGATGACGAATGTATGCCCTGCTGAAATGAGTACAGGCATAACAGGTACATTCAGGATCAATTGGGCTAAAATCCTCTTTATAACGCGCAGCTTTGATGATCATTTTACCATGCCGAGTGAATATTGAACCCTTGCGGGCATTGCGGGTGGGCATTACGCAATCGAACATATCCACTCCCCTGGCTATGTTGTTCAATAAGTCACTTGGTGTACCCACTCCCATCAAGTAGCGTGGTTTATCTTTAGGCAAAATGTCGTTGAGGAACTCTGTGATGCGAAACATATCTGCCTTTTGCTCACCAACGGCTAGCCCGCCAATTGAGTAACCTGGAAAGTCTAGCTCCATCAAAGCAAGAGCAGAATTTTCACGTAGGTCACTATAGATCCCGCCTTGAACGATGCCAAACAATGCTTGGTTATGGTGGTTTTTGTGGGCTTTTAAGCCCCGTTCTGCCCATTTTATTGTGGTTTTAAGCGATTTTTCCACATACTCCCGGGTTGCGGGATAAGGCGGGCATTCATCAAAACTCATGATGATATCTGCACCCAATGCCTCTTGTATCTCCATCACAGATTCGGGGGTAAAATAATGTAAAGAACCGTCTATGTGTGAGCGAAACTTAACTCCATCTTTGGTAATCTTGCGCAAGGCTGCCAGACTCATCACCTGAAATCCTCCGCTATCGGTAAGCATCGGGCGTTGCCAATTGATGAATTTATGCAGTCCCCCTGCTTTTCTTATCAATTCATGCCCAGGTCGCATATAGAGGTGGTAAGTGTTACCTAAAATGATTTGTGCATCGGTATCCATCAGTTCCTGCGGACTCATCGCTTTCACGGTTCCTAAGGTTCCTACCGGCATAAATACAGGTGTTAAGATCTCTCCGTGATTAGTATTAATCACACCTGCTCTCGCCTTGCCTGCGGTGGCTTGTAATGTAAAGCTAAACGGCATGCTACCTCGTATAGATAAAGCGTAACAGCAATTTTGAGATATCAGAATAGAAGGCGTATAACATCAGGAAAATGAGGAGAGCAAAGCCCACTCTTTGTGATATTTCTTGCACCTTCAGCGGTACAGGCTTTCCCAAAAATCCTTCGATAATAGCAAACAGGATTTGCCCTCCATCAAGGATTGGGATGGGTAGCAGGTTCATTACCATAAGGATAAGGCTGATGGAGCCAAAAAACAGAATGAGACTGCTGACACCCCTTTTCCCCATTTCACTGCTCATTGAAGCCATCATTACGGGTCCACCCACACTACTTTTAAGCTGAGAAGGGTTCTTGATGAGATTAAATAATGCTCCATAATTCATAAACACAAAATTAATCGAGGACACCGTGCCTAGCCTAACTGCCTCTACTGGGCTATATTGAAGGTTTTCTGTAATAGGCATGTATTGACTAATGCCAATCATGCGCCCTTGCCCTACGGCAATGTTCTTTTCCAGCCTAATTTTACGCTCAAATACCTGATCTTCGCGTGCAATGAGCAGATTCACCTCATCATCGGGGGAATTTATAATGCGCCTTCGCATATCGTACCAATCTACTACGGCCACGCTATCTACCATCGCGATTCTATCCATAGGTTTGAGGCCTGCTCTCCATGCCGGAAGTCCTGAAAACACTTCTCCAATAACTGCCGTTACTCTAGGAATGAGGCTGCGCATAAGTGAATCCTTTTGTGTAGGAGATATCTTGAGCTCCAATACCTCGTTATCTCTTATATACGTAATTATCGGTTCTTCAACAGATGCAACTTCTATAAGGAAGCGGTTGAATCCACCTACCGGCTTGTTATTCACTGCCAGTAGCGAATCCCCCGGGGCAAAATGCTCTTCCCACATTCCCTCAGCAGAAGATATCACCGGCGATAGGTCTTCCAGTTTTTGCGGAAAGCTAAAGGCCAGGATAAACAGCAGCATGCCCAAAATGAGATTAGCAAAAGGACCTGCAAACACTATCAATATACGCTGCCACCATTTTTTGTGGCTAAACAACTCATCCTCATCTTGAATAGAAGTGTCTTGTGCTGGATTTTCGCCTTTCATTTTTACATATCCGCCTAAGGGTATCCATGAGATACGATATTGAATACCTTTTCTTTCAAAAGAGGCAATTGGTGCACCAAATCCAATAGAGAACTTTTCGATTCCTACCTTAAAAGCCCTAGCAACCAAGAAATGCCCCAATTCATGAATGGTTATCATTATCCCTAAGGCAATCAACATGAACAATAAAGATAACATCTTGCCTACTATTTACTTAAGGTAATAGCGATGTAAGACGCTACATCTGTGGCATAGCTGCCGGAACCAAATCCTGCATCGTAGCCCAATTCTATTGCCAGTTCGTGAGTGATACGTGGTCCCCCGCAAATAAACAGCATCTTGTCTCTCAAGCCTTCAGCCTCCGCCAGCTCGATAAGGCGAGTTAAGTTCTTGATATGAATATTCTTCTGGGTAACTACTTGCGAAACAAGTACCACATCCGCATTTAGCTCACGCGCCTTGGCAAGAAGCTCTTCACTGGGAACTTGAGCACCCATATTGATTGCATTGAAGCATTGATACCGTTCCAGACCATACCGGTGGTTGTAGCCCTTCATATTCATAATGGCGTCTATACCCACAGTATGGGCATCACTTTCGATACAAGCCCCAACAACTGTGATGGTTCTACTCAGATGTTCAGCCACAAATTCATCGGTGGCGTCCATGTCCATTACCGGAGTTTCCACTACTTTCACCTTGATCTTGGAAGTATCCACGCCGGCTCTGGTTGTAGCATAGGCGATGAAATGAGTAAATCCTTCGCCCAGATCCCTCATACACGTTATTTCCGCATCATCAAAGTCCATAGAAAGAATCAGCACTCGTGCTGCTTCTTTGCCATGGGCATCGGCATTTACTGGCAAAGCAAAAGAAAGCTGTACCTTACCATCATTAAGGGTATCGCCATAAGGTTTTACGATGTGTTTCATAGTCCCAGTTCCTTTTTCATTTTATCCATAAAGGGATTGAAGTACTCCGGATCTCTTTCAAACACGCCGGAAAGCCCTTTCCCTCCGTTTTCAGGACGCTTGATTTCAGCAAATTCGCCTGTTGTCATAGCTTGATATAAGCCTTCTTCAGCAACTTTTTCGAGAAACTCTGTAGCTTGTCTCAATACCAGATTGGCACGCTTATTAACAAAACTTTCCGGACTTAACTGGATATTTGCCCCCAGATCTTTAACTGCTTTAAACAGATATTGGGCGTTTTCTATAGCCAAAGACCTATCTACAAGATGCGGTGTATGGATTGCTTCAGTCATCATGCCCAAAAGTTGTACTCCTTGTCCGGTAAGCTGTCCGATAAAATTGAACATAGCATCCATCAGGTGGGTCTTGAATATATTCCCACTGGCGAATTTTGTGGGCGGCATATATTTAACTGGTGCATCTGGAAACAGCTCACGAGCCAGCATTGCATGAGCCAATTCGTACATAAAGCTATTTTCAAGCTCAGGATCAATCTCGTGAGCATGCCCCAATCCCATTTTCTCGGGCTTAATTCCGCTCATTAGGGCAAAGCTTTCATTTAAAAGCTGTGATGCCGTTACCGTATATGCCTTTTCCACGGCATCCGAAGTAGTAAGATAGTTATCTTCTCCGGTTTGGATCTCAATTCCAGCATAGGCGTTTATCATGCGGGCAAAATACTGATCCAACAAGGTACGCTTAGGATTGATATCCCTAAAGAGTATGCCATACATGGCATCATTCAGCATCAGATCCAGCCTTTCAATGGCTCCCATCGCTGCAATTTCCGGCATACAAAGTCCGGATGCATAATTTGTAAGACAGATATAGCGTCCCAATTCTTCCGATACCTCATCCAGAGCTTTACGCATTATGCGGAAATTCTCCTGAGTGGCATAGGTTCCCCCAAAGCCAACAGTGGTAGCACCATAAGGAACATAATCCAATAGGGATTGGGCAGTTGAACGAATCACGGCGATAATATCTGCACCTTCTCGTGCCGCTGCTTTTGCTTGTGTAACGTCTTCATAGATATTGCCGGTAGCTACAATTACATAGATAGCGGGTTTATTTCGCTCACCATATTTGGCAAAAAGCGTATCTCTGCGTGCTCTTTGAGTAGCAATGTGTTGCAACATCGCATCTGAAAGTTTATCCAGAATAGGGTAAATTTCTTTTGCTGAAGCCATTGGTAAGGCAGTAAGATCTAGCTCCCCCAAAGCAACCGCTTCTGCAACTTCCTGTGCGCCTAAAGATTTGTGGTGCATAGCATTTGCTACCCATACGGCAGCTCCCTTGCTAAGGGCACCAAAACTTTGCAAAGAATCTACAAGCACATTGGGTAATGGTTTGCCGTCTTCCGTAGCGCCGTCGATACCCATAAAACGCAGCACGGTACGCTCTATAGTAACAGAGCTGTGGCTGGCAAATAACCGACTAAAATCTCCGGTAATATGCTTGGCAGCCAAGCGAGCCCGGCTAAGTAAATCGATATCAAGTTCAAGTTTAAGCATTTACACTCCAAATTTATGATAATTCTCTATTAACGAGGATTTTTCGGACTCTGTTTTGGTCAAGGAAAAAGCAAAGAGCACCCAGTATCAGGGATAAAGCCAAAAACTATTGTTTCCATACCCACTCACCACTCTATTTCTTTGTAATGCTGGTCACATCAATTTATCTGGTAAAGCCATCTATGCCCCCATGGCATCAAGTATGTATTAGCCTAGTTTTATCCTGAGATTCTCCCGCAGATACTGGATAATAGTAACGTGAAGCATTTCTAATCCTTCCTTTAAGCAGTAGGATCGGATAGGCTTAATTGGCACGATGAAAAAGACCGTTGAATCATCTGGGCATGGGGCGGAGCCCAATACTACACGTGTGATGGTGGGCATAGCTACGATCAAAAAAGCCCACCAAACCTATATCTCGTGCATAAATAATCTGCAATACATGGATGTGCAGCGCTCTCTGACAGTACAAATTATTGTCTGTGGTACCGCTCTATGTCCATGATAAAAAGGCTTTTGAGTATCTCCGGGGCAGGGCTGTCTGAAACATCAAAAAAAAGGGGATGGATTTTACTCCACCCCATCTATCCTTAATATCAATTATCCTTCTTTACCAAAGAGATTTGCCATCGTTTTTACTGAACCCAAAAGGGCAGAAGATTCATAGGGCAACACAACGGTTTTATCTCCCTTCTGTACCAATCCTTCAAAGGCAGTAATATACTTTAGGGCAATTTGATATTGAGCGGGATCGGCACCGCAATCCTTAAGGGCTTCGGCTACGAGTAAGATGGACTTGCGTTCGGCGTCTGCTACCAGAAGTCTGGATTGGGCTTCACCATCGGCACGAGCAATTTTAGCTTGTCTTTCACCTTCTGCTACGCGGATCTGGTATTCCTTTTCGCCATCGGCAGTAAGAATTTTTGCACGTTTATCGCGTTCTGCCCGCATTTGTTTTTCCATAGCGTTGCGAATCTCTTCCGGAGGTTGAATCTCTTGCAGTTCCACGCGGTTTACCTTAACGCCCCATTTATCGGTAGCTTCATCGAGAATATTGCGCAATTTGGAGTTAACTGAATCACGCGAGGTAAAAGTTAGATCCAGAGTTAGCTCGCCAATCACGTTACGTAGCGAGGTCTGAGTAAGCTTTTCGATGGCTTCCGGCAGGTTTCCAATCTCATAAACTGCTTTGTAAGGATCGGTGATCTGGAAATATAGCAAAGCATTGATATTCATAGAGACGTTATCCGAAGTAATCACATTCTGTCGGGGAAAGTCATAAACGTTTTCTCGCAAATCGATGCGGTTTTCAACTCTTTGCGCCACTACTACATTCCCTCGATAATCGGTCTTGTTATAACGCCAATGGATAGGACGCATTTTGTCGAAGATGGGAACTACTATATGCAAGCCGCTGGGAAGAGTTTTGTAGTACTTGCCGAGACGTTCAATAATAACAACTTCCGCCTGACGCACCACGATGATGCCACGGGCTATAAAAATAACCACAAAAATGGCAAACACTATTACAAGGTATAAGGATATCATCTCTACCTCCATATCTCATTTGATTTTAGCAACATTATGCGGGGCTTGATATATGGCAAGGAAAATATTGCCATCTAACCCTTGAGCTTGTATCCTAAATCCAACACCGAGCTGAAATGTAACGCTTAAGCTATTGCTTTAAGTTGGTTTAGCTATATCGATAAAGAAGCAGTATTTTAGGGTTACAAAGCTACATCTTTACGCTTACATTTATTTGTTTGAATCTTGCGGGAGCCACTCCATGAGAGAGACGCATGATCTGTCCCGGTTCTCCTTTGCCACAATGGAAAGTAGAGTGAAATGCCCATTCTTCTTCGCCGCAGATGGCATCGCAGGCATTCCAGAATTGCGGAGTGATTCCAAAGTATGTTGGTTCTTTTACAATTCCAATAATTTCGCCATTTTTAATCTTGTAGCCAATCTCTGTGGTGAACTGGAAATTGTTACGATTGTCGTCTATACTCCAGGTCTTCGTAAAGTCCAGATAGTAGCCATGTTCTGTGTTTTGTATCAGATCATTCAGGTTACCCTTTCCAGGAGCAATACAGAGATTAGTCATCCGCACCAAAGGGAAGTCGTCGGCAAAAGCAGCCTTCATGTTTGAAGAAGGTTGCAAGCCCAGTTTATGAGCTATATGACGAGAGCTTTGCTGATCTCTGAGGATGCCATCTTTAATGATGTCAACTTTTTTCCCTGGCACCCCTTCATCATCCAGAGGATGATAACCCATGCCACGAGGATCGGTACTATCGCTGTAGATATTAAGAATATCCGAGCCATATTTAAAAATCCCCAGCATCGAAGGCTTAACAAAGGTTTTGCCCGCATACGAGATTTCCTGGCCAAAAATGCGGTCAGCTTCGGTGGCATGCCCAACAGATTCATGTAATTGTAGTGCCAAATGCCCGCCGCCAATAATAATATCAGCCCTATCTTCCGTAATTACCGGAGCGGTTAACAGGTCTATGGCTTCTTTTTTGATGCGTTCTGTGTTCTGCATGAATTTTTGATCATTAAACAGTTCAAATCCTGCTCTGCCAGCACTCATATGACCCGGCCAGGTGCGTGATTGAATCTGCCCGCCATCAGCTGCGATCACATCCATTACAGGTAAAGTATTAATAACTTTAGTATGACTGTAGCTGCCTTCCGTATTGGCATAGTACTTTTCTTGACATTCGAACTCTGCGGAAACATAAGAATGAACTATTTTCCCTTGGGGTTTAATGGCATCAGCAAGCTTTTGTAAGAAGTCTATTTTTTCCTGCTTGGGCATTTTGAAGGGATCTATCTGCGGTTGATGGAAGTACTCTGCGATTGTGGGCATCAATGCGGGAAAGGATACTCTTTCTTTTAGAAATTTAGCACCTTGCGTAGCATTAAGTTTGGCTCTTTTAATCATATTTTCAATTGAGCGCTCGCTAAGATCACGCGAGCCCGCAAAACCAAAACAGCCATCCATCAGGACTCTTATACCCAGTGCGGGAGATTCTTTCGAACTGCTATAATTGCGTAAGTTGCCATTAATAAAAGTAATATCTTCAAAATCCGTAAAAGTGATACGAACATCCGCATAAGTAATATCCGGGCTTTGCAATTTGGCGATGATGTTTTTTATCTTTTGTTCCATAACGAAATCCTAAATAGTTTTGGTGGAAGAACTTATATTGAAGCTCGACAATTTTGCATGGGGAGCTTTCGAAGTACTTATCGAAAAGCTGCCATAATTATCGGAAAAGGGGATGGTGTAAGCTTCTTGTTCCAGCTCGGTCACGTTTTCCAGAATGCGTGATATGCGCTCCGTGAAGCGCAGATTGTTCACCACAGCAGTAATTTTGCCATTCTCAATCAAGAAAGTGCCATCTCTGGTAAGTCCCGTGAGTGAGGTTTCCCGTGGATTTATGAAGTTCATATAGTGCAAACTTGAGATGTATAAACCTTTCTTTAGCGAAGCAATCATATTTTCCAAACTGCTTTTCCCGGTAGCAATCTTGAGACAAGATGCTTCGTTCCCATTCTTGGGTAGTCCCAGCTTATGATGGTAGTATTGATTGCAGAGGAAGGCTTTAAATACTCCATTTTTAATAAGCGGAAGGCTTTTGTAGATGTGCCCCGATGAGCTATAATCCTTTCCAATCATTTCGGTATCTGTGGGATCATCGGTAATGCTAATAGCTGCAGGGAACACCTGTTGTCCCAATTTATCCTCAAAATAACTGCTGTGTTGATCCAAAGCATGGGCGCTCATGCCATAACTGAGATAATGACAAAATTCCGCCAGGCAGCGAGGCGCTAAAATTACCTCGTATTCTCCGGGCTCAACGTCGATCACCGGATTTGAGGCATGCACTATTTTGTCTATTAGTCGAGCACGGAACTTCTCCAGATCAAAAAGGATAAAATCTTCACCACCAA
This sequence comes from Candidatus Cloacimonadota bacterium, assembly GCA_020532355.1. Lineage (NCBI taxonomy): Bacteria > Pseudomonadati > Candidatus Cloacimonadota > Candidatus Cloacimonadota bacterium. The sequence continues at coordinate 11,107 of JAJBBD010000124.1, forward strand.
AAGTTTCTAACACAGTAACCTGATTCTTGGTATGCACGGCCTTCACCTCTAAATAGATGGGAGACTGAGTAGAAGATTTGTCTACTTCATTACTGTTGATGATGCGATTTTGGATGTAATTGCAAATAAAGGTGCCAAACAGCTCAAAATCATACTCTGCTGCACTTTTAGCCAGAGAGCCCAAGATGCTAGTTTTCTGCTCCAGACTGATCGCTTTGATGTTGTTTGTTATGTTGCGCAAGGGAGCGAGGGTTTTGTCATCCTCCACATCCACAAAGTCTGGGTCTTCCGGCAGAGAATCGATGATTGACAAAGCCTCAGAAAGAGCTGTATCAATCTTTGCTGGATCCGGGCTGTCGATTTCAAAGCTATATTGCCTTTTCCCTTTATGCAAAGAGCAACCTATGCTTTGGGTATTTTTGCTAATATTGTAATTGGTTTGACTATGGTAAAAGCGCAGGAAATCCGTCTCCCAATCCGATTGCTCAATTTCATACTTCAATTCGGGATGCTTTTCCAGGGCTGCTTTGAGGTAAAGCAGGTTTTTGTACATAATATTGTATCCTTGTTTGTTATTATATCCAGGTGCTGTTGTTATGGCGGCGTTTGGGTGATTTTGAGCGTGCTATAAACTCACCCTTGGGAGATGGTTTGGAAGACTGGAGCTGCCCTTTTAGCCAGACTTGTTCAAAGGCTCCGGCAAGCTCAATTGGCGTGCCGTTGGGGCTGGCAATACTAGTAGTAAGATTGGGATTATAGATCACAAAATCCGCATCTGATCCAGCGTTCAAACAACCTTTTTGAGGATAGATTCCCAAGCGTTTTGCGGGATTCTCACTCAACATTTTTAGGCATGTAGCAAGCGGGACCTTACGTTTTTTCCACAATTCTGAAAGCACCCACAAATAGCTATATTCCATCTGTTCAACTGGATTACCCCTAAATAGTTCGTCGGGGAAGTTCTCATTCCCAGGACAGTTTGACAGCATGTATATTTTGTTAGTGCGCAGCAGATCAAAGATTTCATTCTGAAAATCGGCAAAATCTGTCTGCCATCGCACCGGAAAAGCTTGAGGTTCTAAAAGGTGCATTAAATCTGTCATATTCAGGGCAAAAGATATATCGCTACGTTTTGAGATTGAATTTATAAACTCGATAATTTGAAATGAACTAACGCGGGGAATGTGAATAGGGTTTTCCTGCATTCTCCGCAATACCTTTTTGATCCCATCCATCTGTGAGGAGTAAGAATATTCCGAATATGAATCTACGTCAAAACCTTGAAAGGCAAACTCTGTATCGCTTTCGTAGATATCCATAAAAAGATCCATTATCTCGGTAAAGCTCATGGCGTTAATGGCATCATTGGGTGAGGGTGTCATTAGCAGAATGCCAACGACGCCTTTAGCCCAAAGCTCCTGAGCAGATTCTGCATAGTAAGGATAGTCGTTTACATCCACATGAGCCCAAAAAGCCATGTCCGTATAGATTACGCCTTTGAGTTTTTTTATGAGATCTTTCAGGTTATAAGTTTCAAAGATAGGCTCCTCAGTGTGGTAACTCATTTCCGCCAAAGTTGTCCATCCGCCTTTAATAGCAGCCTTCCCAGCAAGTGTAAGCTTATCTTTCATAGACTTTTTACTATCGATAATATGGCTGTGAGCCTCAACCGCTCCAGGCAAGAGGATTTTCCCTTTGAGGTCTATTATTTCGGGCTCTTCTTCGCTTACAATCTCATCGGCAGAAATCTTGATTATTGACCTATCGAAAAGAACGTTTACTTTCTTTAAAGCGGCAGATGAAGTGGGCAGGGAGGCATTTGTAAATAGTTTCATACTAATATGCCATAATCGAGCTTCCCGCATCCACAAAGACAATGTCTCCGGTTACTCCGGAAGCCAAATCTGAAAGCAGATACAGGGCTGTTTTAGCAATATCCTCCAGTTCAATATTACGGGAGAGGGGGGCTGTTTTTTCGATACGTTTTTGCATCTGAGATACTCCGCCAATCGCCGATGAAGACAAGGTTCTGATGGGTCCTGCCGAAATGGCATTAATGCGGATGCCTTTTTCTCCCAGACTATGGGCAAGATAGCGCACAGTAGATTCTAAGGCAGCCTTAGCTACCCCCATAACTCCATAGTTTGGAACTACCTTTTGTGCGCCGTAATAAGATAAGGTAATTATTGAAGAGCCTGGATTCATCAATATTTCCGCTTCTCTTGCCACAGCAGTAAGCGAATATACCGATATATCCATTGCCGTTAGAAAGCCATGCCGACTGATATGGTGAAATGGAATATTCAGATCGCTGGAAGGAGCATAGGCAACGCTATGTACCACATAATCCAATCCATCCCAAACCTCGGCTAATAGGCTCATCATGTTTTTGATATCATTGTCTTTACTGAGATCACATTCATACACCAAATCCACGCCTAATTCTTCGGCAATGGGGTGTACTCTTTTTGCTAATGCATGTCCGGCATAGCCGATAGCTATTTCGACCCCTTCTTCTTTAAGCTTTTTGGCTATTCCGTAAGCAATGCTGTGTTTATTTGCAATTCCCAAAACCAGGGCTTTTTTACCTTTCATATTCATTACTTATTCTCCTTTGAGCCTCTTAAGTGCCGCCTCTGTTTTAAGCAGCATTTCGGTGTTTTCAAAGCGAGTAAATATTCCTTGAGCGCGTATGTAATCCGCTTTGGCTTCGTCTCGCTGGCGATTATTCTCCAATATATTGGCACGCAACCAATAATCATAACCCAAAGCAGGGAAGTTTTCGTATCTCGAATCCAAATCTTCAGCTTCAGATATTAGTTTTTCTGCTTCAGGATATTCTTTTAAAACAAAGCTGTGATATGCCAACGCATAAAGGGCAGCAGATAACACTGTGGGATTTGCATACACATCTTTTCTGATTGTGCCTCGATATCTTCTGCTCAGGCGCTCAAGATCTTTGGCAGAACTGCTGATAAAACCTGGATTTAAGTATGTATCGGCTTGCACGGCATAGGTTAGAATCTGGATGCGGTTATGGATGTCGTAATCGTAAGAATCGTTGGCTAATTCTTTAATCTTTGCGTAGTTCTCGTTGCTGTTATAAATATACAAATCCAAGAGTAACGGCACATACGCAGCCTCCGGATCCCCATGCTTGATTAGAGCCTCTAATTCTTCTCGAAACCTATGATAAGATTCTTCATTGTTATTGGCGTATGCTGCTCTGGCTAAGCCCGCCAAGGCATAGGCAGAGCCACGTAAATCTCCAAAACTGCGATATTGATTCAAAGCCGATTGATATGTTTGCCGACTATCTCCAAACCGATGTTGAGATTCTAGCGTTTGTGCCAAGCGCAAGGTTGCATCGGCGGCGGCCTTTGCTGGAGCCTGAACAACTTTGGGAGGACGCGAGCAAGCACTCACAATAAGCAAAAATAGTGCTAAGCCACAAACAATATTAGTTTTCACTCGGCACCTCGCCAATTCTACCCTCTGGGGAAAATGCGCGAATTTTTGAGGGAGTTATCCCTTTGCGTAGAAGCGGATTGTTATTCAAAGCTTCAAGAGTTTTGTTTGCCTTCTCCAATACCTCATTCAGATTGTTTATCATTAATAATAATTCTGGATTGGAGCGGGAAAGGCTACCCAAGATCTTTTCTGTCTCCTGCAATGAACCACTAAGAGCATACAGCGATGAGCTGAGAGGAGCTATCAACACATCTCCTTGGGGATCAAGCATCTTAAGAATTAAACTATCGGGATTAGCATAATTTGAGGCAGCAAGATTGGCTGTGGAAATCAGTTGCTCGATAGCTGCCGTTTGCCCAGAGATACTTTCACTTATATCGGCAATATTGTTTACAATGCGCAGTACCACTCCAGCATCTGGATTGTGATCACTATTTAGGTTTGCCGTAATCTTGTTCAATTCACGCAAATTCTGATTTAGCAAATCTAACGTAATATCAGCTTTTTCCGCCGCATTAGCCGCATTTACCAATATTCTCATCAAGACGCCTTTATCGGCATTATCGTCTTTGTTGATCTCGGTTGTAAGCAACCCGATGTTTTCCACAATCATCGCTATGGGATCACTACTTTTGGGCGAAAGTACCTTTAGTAACGACCTTCCTTCCGGAAAATCAGTTGAAGGAATATAGCCTCCTTCTTCCAATAAACTGGTTTCTGATTGTGAGCGAACATACTCTAAAGAGGTCTTATTGGCAATAGGAATCGTGGTGCGATAGATCACGCTGGATTCTACCATGAGATGGCGATAGCGTTTTAGAACATAAAAATCCACTTCAATTTTACCGTCATCACTAAGCTCAAACCGATCCACGCGGCCTATCTCGAAACCCTTAAACAATACAGGGGTCTGCGCAGATACACCTATGGCATTTTCCAGATCGGTGCGAAAATGAAAGCGCTTTTCGAACATATTCTGCCGAATCGCAATAGATACGACGGTTAAGATTAGCACCACCACCGGTATGATGATGAAAGCAAGGACTATCTTTCGAGTGTGTTTTAGCTTATAATTCATACTTTTTCCCAAACGAGTATATTCTTTTATACGGGCTCAATTTTGTCAAGAAAGACTTTGGCGACACACCATCTTAGTTATTGATAATTATTCTACCCTCACACCCAATCCATTCTCTCTTGCCCTGCTCTATTTCTCCTCATTTCGCCCTCATCGCATGAGGAGATAATGAGGGAAAATTGAGTAAAAACAATGGGCATGGCATCTCATGAAACGGGTTAGATAGAAGTTTGCAGCATATAAGTGGAAAGCCGAGAAATAGATTCTGAGCATATTATGAAAGCAGAAATTCCCTAAAATGCTTGACCGTAAAGCGAATTTTTTATCGAAAGGATCAAATTCCATTTGCGGCAAGCGCTACTGTAACTAACTGTATTAGAGGCTATTAATTCAAGATGTAAACTATTTTGATTGACAAAAAGAGCTTGTTTTAAGTTCATGTTCAGATTGACATAAAGTTGAAAAGAGAGTTGATTCCTGATTTGTGTGTTTAGCAGTTACAAGTCATTATTGAATCAGGTTCATTATTTTATTAGCCAAAAGGAGAAATAAAATGGCAGTACCGAAGAGAAAGACTTCAAAAATCCGCAGAGATAAGCGTAGAACGCATGATGCCTTAAGAGCACCGAGCTTTAGCACTTGTCAGAAATGTGGGGAGCCTACTCGTTCTCACCATGTGTGTGATAACTGCGGCACCTACAGTGGTAAGCAAATTTTAGCTGTTAAGGAATAGATTTGCGCGTTGCGCTTGATGCTTTTGGTAGCGATGCGGCACCACTTCCTGAAATTGAGGGTGCCGTTCTTGCCATCAGAGAAGAATTATGCCAGGAGATAATACTGGTTGGAGATAAGCAGATAATATCTCATGAACTTAGCAAATACTACTACGATTCTGCCCGCATCAAAATTGAACATGCATCCGAAACGATTGCCATGGGAGACAGTGCTGCTGCATCTGTGCGCAGTAAGCGCGATTCATCTCTGGTGCGCACTATTGCTTTGCACAAATCCGGCGATGCAGATGTAGCAATTTCGGCAGGAAATACCGGTGCCATGATGAGTGCCTCGCTGCTTACTTTGGGCAGAATGAAGAACGTGTTAAGGCCGGCAATTGCTGGAGTATTCCCCACTCAAAAGGGACATGAAATCATTTTGGATATTGGCGCTAATGTAGATTGTGACGCACAAAATCTTATGCAATTTGCCATCATGGGATCCAAATATTTCGAATACTTCTTTAAAGTGCCCAAGCCACGAGTAAGCCTGCTAAACATAGGAGAAGAGAGCGCTAAGGGAAACCAATTATCCAAAGAAGCACATCGCTTAATGGCAGAGAGTAAGGATATATTTTTTGAGGGTAATATCGAAGGGAAAGATGTACTCTCCGGCATTACAGACGTGATAGTATGCGATGGTTTTGTGGGTAATGTAATGCTAAAAACCATTGAAGGAGTCGGGTTTTCTATCTTTCAAATCCTAAAGGAACAGATCAACAAAGATTGGGTTGCCAAATTGGGAGCGATCCTCTCCTACCCTGTTTATAGCTATATCAAAAGAAAGCTGGATCACACCGAATACGGCGGAGCCTTGTTGGTGGGATTAAACGGGATCTCAGTTGTGTCGCATGGACGCAGTAATGCCAAGGCGATGAAAAATGCGATTCGCTTCGGAGCACGCATAGCCGAATCTGGTTTTGTGGAAAACACAAGAGACTATTTTGAGAGGTTGTAATGGGAAACTACTACGCAAAATTCTCGAGCTTTGGGAGCTTTGCTCCAGCTAAGATTCTTACAAACAAAGATCTTGAAAAAATGGTGGAAACATCCGATGAATGGATCCGTACACGCACCGGTATGGTGGAACGCCATATCGCAAGCTCGGAAGAAGCTGCCAGCGATCTTGCCTACCAAGCAGCAATTAATGCCATTGAAGCTTCTAAGGTGAAATATAAAGAGATTGATGCCATTATCGTTGCCACGATATCTGGAGACCATCCCTTCCCTTCAACGGCCTGTGTATTGCAAAAAAGACTTGGTTTGAAAGGTATTCCTGCCTTTGATGTATCCGCTGGTTGTACCGGCTTTATCTATGCTTGTGATGTTGCTCGCCAATATATTGAAAATGGGGCTGCAACGAATATTCTGGTGCTTGGCGTAGAAATTCTAACCAAAATCACTAATTGGACCGATCGCAATACTTGTGTGCTGTTTGGTGATGCCGCTGGGGCAGCCATCGTATCTAGGGCTAAGCCCACAGATATTTCCCGCATAATCGATAGCAAAATAGATGCAGATGGCTCTCAAGGTGAATATCTGATCCAGCTTGCCGGTGGATCTCGCTTGCCCGCCAGCCATGAAACCGTAGATGCCAATCAACATACAGTCTATATGGAAGGAAACCGCATCTTTAAGAGTGCCGTAAAATCGATGTACGCTGCTTCGGATGAATTGCTGAAACGCAATCATCTTAGTAGTGGAGATTTGGATTGGGTTATTCCTCATCAAGCTAATTTGCGCATCATTGAGGCTTTAGCCGACAAAATGAAGGTTCCAATAAATAAAGTTATCGTGAACATCCATAAGTATGGAAACACCTCATCTGCCACTGTTCCGCTGGCTATTGATGAAGCCATACGGGCAAAAAAGATTCGTCGCGGAGATATCATGCTGCTTACATCATTTGGAGCAGGTCTCACTTGGGGTAGCATTTTAGCCAGATATTAGGAATCAATTATGAAAACAGCCTTTGTATTTCCTGGTCAGGGCGCCCAATATGTGGGCATGGCTACAGATTTTATAAGCGAAAACCATAGCTTGCTCAATATATTGCAAGATTTTGACAACTCCCATGATACCGAACTTGCCAAAGTAATGAGCCAAGGTCCAGAAGAATTATTGAAACAAACGCATCTCACTCAGCCTGCAATTCTGTTTCATAGTGTTTGTGCCTGGCACGAATTCCAAAAGGAATTTGATATTTGTGCCGATTTTGTGGCTGGGCATTCCTTAGGCGAATTCACAGCGTTAGTCGCTTCCGGCATTCTAAGTATTAAAGATGCCATGCACATTGTTCACAAGCGGGGAGAATTCATGATCAAAGCCGTTGGTGATATCCCCTTTGCCATGGCTGCAATAATCGGATTAGATCCGGCTACAGTAAACGAGATTTGCATGGAAGCAAATGCCACCGGTTTGGTGCAAGCAGTTAACTATAATACCCCTATTCAAACTGTTATCTCTGGAGCCGCAAGCGGAGTGAACAAAGCAAGTGAACTGGCGAAAGCAAAAGGTGCCAAGCGAGTATTACCACTTGTAGTTGGAGGTCCATTCCATACCCCCCTAATCGCAAAAGCCAGTGAATGGCTAACTGCGGAAATGGCAAAATTTACTTTTAAAAACGGCAAAATTCCGGTGGTATCAAATTTGGATGCCGTGGCATCTACAGATGGTGATACTGCCCGCCAAAAACTGGGTAACCAGATTGTTTCTCCTGTTCGCTGGGTAGATTCCGTTAGATACATGGTAAATGCCGGAGTAACTCGCTTTATAGAGTTCGGACCTCAAAAAGTTCTGAGCGGCATGATAAAGAACATTGACAAAGAAGTAACAGTATATTCAGTTGATCGCAAAGTGGATATTGTTGAATTAAAGCAAGTTATAAAATGAATAAGATTCAATCCACTCAGCTATCTTAATAATAAGGAATATGTAATGTACGATTTTTCGAATACCGTTATACTCATAACCGGAGGTGCTCGAGGCATAGGTTTTGCTATTGCAGAGCGTTTTGCCAAAGCAAAGGGGAAAGTAATAATAATAGATCTCGCCCCAGAAGCGGTACAAGAAGCTGTCCGACGGATAAAGGAGACTGGATGCGAAGCATTTGGTTATGTAGGTAACGTTACCGATGCTGAGGGCATGGAGGCTCTTTTTAAACAGGTTTCTCAGGATCACGCAAGAATAGACGTACTAATAAACAATGCTGGTATAACGCGAGATAACTTGGTATTAAGGATGAAAGAAGAAGAGTGGCAATTGGTAATGGACATCAACCTTAAGGGTGCCTTTATCTGCACTCAGAAAGCATTTAAGTATATGATGAAAGCACGCAGAGGCAGCATTGTGAATATCGCCAGCGTGATTGGAATTATGGGCAATGCGGGTCAGTCTAACTATGCTGCATCCAAGGGTGGATTAATAGCTTTTACCAAAAGCTGTGCTAAGGAATTTGCCTCAAGAAATGTGAGGGTAAATGCTGTAGCCCCAGGTTTTATAGAAACAGAGATGACTGCCAGCCTTAGCGATGAAGTGCGAGCAGAATATGGCAAGGCAATTCCACTGGGTAAAATGGGCACTCCGCAAGATGTAGCCAGAGTATGTATGTTTCTGGCGGCAGAAGATAGTAATTATATTACTGGGCAAACGATAGCAGTAGACGGTGGCTTAACCATGCACTAAATACGGGTAAAACCAATTAGCAAGTTTTGTACTGCAAGAGAAAGAAATAAATCTCTTCAATAACATAGGAGGAACAATGGATATTGAAGCAAAAGTAAAACAGATCGTAATGGACAAATTGGGAGTAGAAGAATCCCAAATCGTTCCTGAAGCAAATTTCATCGAAGATCTTCGTGCCGACTCATTGGATACCGTTGAGCTGGTAATGGCTTTTGAAGATGAATTTGGTCTGACCATTCCTGATGAAGATCAGGATAAACTTCGTACCGTTGGCCAAGCCATCGATTATCTCAAAGAGAAACTGGGATAATCGAGCACATCCCGGGAATCAATCCTGATAGCATTGATATCAGGATTGGTTCCACTTTTTTTTGAAGTTTCGCCTTGGTCTGAAACCTCACCATGCTGAAGATTCAGGCAAATGTGGCGCAATAAAACCGGATATCCGGTATAAGTAGATTTATAGAGGAATATATGCAAAAGAGAAGAGTAGTTATAACTGGAATCGGAGCTATTACCCCCGTTGGTCATAATGTAACACAAACGTGGCACAGTCTCATTGGAGGAGTGAATGGCGTTGGTTTGATTAGCCGTTTTGATACAGACAACCTCCCGGTTAGAATTGCAGCAGAAATAAAGAACTACAAACCCGAAGAGCATTTTGAAGCCAAGGAAGCCAGAAAACTAGATTTATATACTCAATTTGCTTTAATTGCTGCCCGCGAAGCAGTAAAAGATGCAGATTTAAAACCAGGCAACTACGATCCTGATCGTACCGGAGTAATCACTGGAGCTGGAATAGGTGGCATACTTACTTTTGAGGAAGAGTGTGTTAAGTGTCATACTCTGGGACCCCGTCGCATAAGCCCCTTCTTTATTCCCAAAATGATTGGCAATATCGCTGCTGCGCATATTAGTATAGAGCATAATTTTAAAGGCATCAACTTTAATGTGATGAGTGCTTGTGCCAGTGCCAATCATGCTTTGGGTACCGCCTTGCGCTCCATCCAATATGGGGATGCGGATATCGTAATTTCGGGGGGTACCGAAGCAGCTGTAACGCCATTGGCAGTAGGTGGATTTTCCTCTATGCGTGCCCTATCTACTCGCAATGACGATCCTCAAACCGCCTCCCGTCCCTTCGATAAAGAGCGTGATGGATTTGTGATGAGTGAAGGTGCGGCAATATTAGTATTGGAAGAACTGGAACACGCCAAAGCCCGCGGTGCCAAAATTTATGCCGAACTCGCAGGTTATGGCGCATCTGGAGACGCCTTCCACATTACCGCTCCAACTGAAGATGGCGAAGGTAGTGCCAGAGCAATATTGATGGCGATCGAAGATGCCGGACTTAAGCCCGAGGATATAGACTATATAAATGCACATGGTACCTCAACCCCTCTTAATGACAAAGGTGAAACGCAATCTATAAAAACCGCTTTTGGCAGCCGTGCTTATAAGATAAAAATAAACTCTACCAAATCTATGGTGGGACACATGTTGGGTGCAGCCGCCGGTATAGAAGCCATTGTATGCGTTAAAAGCATCGAAAACGGCATCATCCATCCTACAATGAACCTAAGCAATCCAGATCCAGATTGTGATTTGGATTATACCGTAGGTAACGCAACAAAACAAGTAGTAAATGCAGCTCTTTCGAACTCGTTAGGATTTGGGGGGCATAACAGCGCAGTAATAATAACTCGCTATAGTGATTAGCTAATATAATTGTAAAGCCTTTTCTTTTGAACATTTCGGAGGAAAGGCTTTATTTAAACAAAAAAATGAGTCAACCATTGAAAAAAATAATCTCTCAAATTCTGGATTATTTTAGCGGCAAACGCATGCCGGAAAGCTATCCCAAATGGGAAAAAAGCTTAAGTTATCTGCAAAAACGAATGGATTACACCTTTAAGGACAGTACTTTACTAAAAGCTGCCTTAACCCATAAATCTTACCTTAGAAAACACTTTAACGACCATAAAATGCCCTCTCCTTTCGAACGCATGGAGTTTTTGGGCGATAGTATTTTGGGGTTTGTGGTATCTAAAGAACTCTTTGCCAAACATCCCAACGAGCAAGAAGGTAAGCTTTCCAAGCTTAAATCTAAAATTGTTTCCGAAACATATCTTACTCTTAAGGCAAACACTTTGGAATTGGGCAGATATTTGCTGTTAAGCCCTGAAGAAGCAGCCTCTGGAGGAGCCGAAAAACCCTCAATTCTATCCGATAGCGTTGAAGCACTGATCTGCGCCATTTATTTGGATAGCAGCATCGCCGCCGCCGCTCGCTTTATCAAGAATCATATTCTTGTGGATTATGAGGAAACTGTAACCCGTGATGAGCTGGTAAATTACAAATCAATTTTGCAAGAGTATTTACAGGGTAGAAACCAAGAACCTCCCAAATATGTTACTATAAGTGAGGATGGACCAGAGCATCAGAAAGTATTTACCGTGGAAGTGCGATTGGGCAACAAACTGAGTTGCCTTGGGAAAGGTAATACCAAAAAAACCGCCCATCAAGAAGCAGCTCGTGTGGCGTGTCAGAAACTGGGTATCTGATAGTAATGTAGATGCAATAGTTCCGCCTATCGAATTATGGTAAGATAGCATAATAAAAACAACATCCAGACAAGCATTCTTCTTTGCCAATGCGCCTGAGCATTGGGGATGGTATTTCCACTCAGAGACCGTTGCTCATCCATATTTAGCAGATTTTTGCACGAAACAACAGCATTGTGTGCTTTTTTTATCGCCTTTCCACCATTTTAGTATGAGACCTACCCCATGCTCCTATTAATCAACGGTATTACTCCTATTGCCTTAAGCTGTTCTTACCCAGTATTCAAGTAGAGATTATCTTATGTCGAGGGAGTATCTCGGGAGTAAGCATAGCTAATCCTTACCTAAAGCATAAG
>JAJBBD010000125.1 GCA_020532355.1 Candidatus Cloacimonadota bacterium
AATGTCCTTCCAATCCGAGTCCCATCGGGACGCCATTTTAGATAGCATCCTACAGCTACACAAGGTTATAGAGTCCTGTAGGGACGGCATTTCAGATAGCAAACACCGACCAGTCCATAATCAGACTCTCGTAAAATCATATATTCGATTCAGATAATATTTCTTGACATGATTTATAGCACTCGTAGAGTGTAAATAGTTTAATGGTCAGTCTGATGTACAAGCCAGACTCAGGAACCCGGGATAGACCAGCTGTCATGATCTGTTATACATGTCTGACCGATCAAGCTGCTATAAATTAACCAAGAACAATACAGGAGGCATCATGCAAGAACAGTCGGTTTATCCGGTTCGACTCAGCAATTTGCCCAGTATGTTTCAGTATTTACGATGCATCACCGTTTTATAGGAGGAATCCATGAAAAACTTTTCGCAATTGTTACTTATCTTACTCTTAATCCTGAGCTTGGGATCTCTTGCTGCCCTAAATCAAATGGAGTTACTCACCAGCATGACCGGTGAGTTCTACGGTAGCTATTTTGGCTATTCGCTGGTATCCATGGATTTCAATGGTGATGGTTATGATGATTTGATCGTTCATTCTATAGCCTGGAATCCGGATGGGGTTTACGGCCAACACGGAACCAATGGGTGGGGCAAGACCTATTGTTATTGGGGAGGCCCGGATTTTGACAATGTTGCAGATTTAACTTTTACGGGGACTCATCATGGTGGTTACAACGGACCTCTACGTAATGCCGGTGATGTAAACGGAGATGGTTATGATGATTTGCTTGCTTACAATTATGAAAATCTGATCACATCCGGGATCTTTTTCGGAGGTCCCAACCCATCGGTTGTTCCGGACATTCTCATCACCAAACCTGAGAATCTTATCTATAGTATGGGTGCTTATCCCCTGGGGGATATTACGGGGGACGGGAAGGCGGATATTGCTTTGCATGTAGAAGTAAGAGCGAAGCTATCCTATCCGGTCTTCTATATCTGGACAGGTGAAGATCAGCCATGGTACGAGGTGATGTCTAACTTCAATGGGAACTTTATGGCTACCTACGGAGTAGGGGACGTGAACAATGATGGGATAGATGATTTTGGAATCAATTATGGGATTCCCGGAGGAGAATGGGAAGATAGAAGATTTGTCCTTTATTATGGGAGTCAGAACTTTCCACAGCTTGACAGCCTGGTAATAGCCGCGAATACTAACCCTGAATTGGGGGGACACGGCTTTAATCCTGTGGGTGATGTTAATGGTGACGGAATCGCAGATTTTCTAACCATGAATAATCACATCTGGTATGGAGGAGACAGTATCGTCGCAGATCCGGATCTTGCCCTGATATACAGAACCGAATGGCATGATTGGTCAAGCATGCTCTACTGTAAAATACCCCATTGTACTTATGGAGATTTCAATGGGGACGGATATGACGATGTGGTAGGCTCTAATTATGGCGCTTACTACTACGAAGGCGAGGTGGGGATATGGCTGGGTAGCGCTAATATGGATCCCAATTGTGATCTCTATCTCAGACCACCGCAGTTTCACAATACCGAACAATTTGGTTGGGATAAGGCAGCGGGCGATTTCAACGCCGATGGCCTGTGTGATCTTGCCATCTCTTTCCCGAGTGATTATGCCGTGCCCCAATGGTCAGAAGGGACTGTGTTTGTGTATTCCGGCAATGCAGATATGGTCGCCAATGAAGATCAATTGATTACTAAGCCTGAGTCATGCGATTGGGAGATAAGCCTTTATCCAAGTCCTTTTGCCAGAGGACAAGGAGTATATATAGATTTTATTGGGGCGGATTACAAACAAGCGACAGGAGTCAATCTGGATGTTTATAATCTGAAGGGGCAAAAGGTAAGAAGCTTAGATGGAATAAGTACCGGTAGCACTTACCAATTGCCGGAGAATCTCACGTCAAGTCTAAATTCGGGGATGTATATCATTGCCGTAAAACAAGGGCAGAAAACCCTCTATACCAGGAAAATCTGTATTATCAAATAGGAGAGATTAAGTGAAGAAGATCTTTATTATTGTTGTGATGACAGCATTAGCTGTCCTGCTGTCTGCCAGCGAGTTTCAGCTGGGACTTATTCATACATCTTTAACAGTACATGGAATAATTCTCACAAGGATATTCTGTGTAATGGGATGAATGATCTGGGATATAACACAAATATAATGAAAGCTTTTAATGTATTAAACACAGAACTTTACGATACCATGAGAAACAACGGTCTAAATGCGATAGTGATTGACGGTGCCTGGGATCCCGCTACCGGAGCAAGTGGTTTCGCACCTCTTACCACAGCTTGCTATCATAAGTTTGAGGCTGAGTTTGTAGATGAGGATAATATTTCTTCTACTGATGCCACTGATAGTAGATTCTGGTATGGCACGCGAAGCGAATTCCTGCCAAATCCAAACCAAAGATACGGTATAAAACAACCAAACCAAGATGCTTCTAATGGTTATGTATGGAGATATTCACCAGTACAGGCTCCCCCAGGAGGAGTGCCACCAATTCCTGGTGTACATTCTGGATTTGCTTACACAAATCTTACTTACCGATGGCAGTATAGAGATGAAGCTAATAATACGGCCACGACGAGGGTGGGCAAGGAGTTTAGAGTATATAAGTATTCCAATAACTATGCGGGCAACTATTTCTACATCAGCTTTAAACTGAAGTATGATCTTGCCAATTTACAAGACCTGCCGGATAATACAGTTCTTCTGGAGTTCATGCCAAGCGGTTACCAGTATTCGGGTAGCGGGCACAGTCAAACTGGCACTCCGC
>JAJBBD010000126.1 GCA_020532355.1 Candidatus Cloacimonadota bacterium
GAATGGGTACAACGGCTTCCGTATCTAGCTCGTAAAGGTTGCAATGCTTCAATTCATCCATTGTGAATAAAGAGTTTCGGATTTTTTTTTGCCAAAGCAAGCAGCCGTGATCCAATACCAAAACACGCGCTTCTTTGGCTAAAACGGAGATTACCCTTGTGAACGTCCCCCAATATATACTAAAGCTAAGGTGTTGCTTATATGCTTCTTTGGCAGTTTCCATCAAGCCTTGTAACATAAATCTGTAATGTGCGGCACTAGCATTGGAAATCTCACTGGAGAGTATAAAGCACACGCGTAAGGGAATTTGAAGCTTGTTGGCGTATAGAACGGCAAAATCTAAAGCGGGATTATTCTCTATCCTTTGAGCTTGTTGCATCCAATACAATACATAATTGCCCGAGTTATCGCTAGATTCTTGGGTTCTTAGTATTCTTTGGTTTAAACAACTATCAATGTCAATCATTTATTCTATCCGCTTCCACTATTATGCAAGTCATAATCCAAAACGTCATCAATAAAGTTGAACACATAAATAACGAACAATAAACTGCTCTTTTCCGAAAAACCAAAAAACCATCTTTACCTCTTATCCATAAGAAATCGTAAATCACTTATGATGTCAAGTAAAAGCAGAAAGGCATCTGCTTAAATTAAAGTAATCTGTCCATTCTTTTCCACAATGTAATCTTTTTCATCTCCTGCCCAATGCTTCAAGCTATTCTAAAGCATAATTCAAGCCGATGTAATCCCTAATCTTAGGCATAATCTCGGGATGAACCTTGCCTAAGCATTGCCTGGAACTGTGAGTGTTGCTTCTCAGAAACGATTAAATGAGCCTAGCTTTTTGTGATTAAGACCATGTTTCTATGATTATTTACTATCCAAGACTATATGTAGATTTGTCCGATAATGTGATTTAGGTTAGACCCTAAATGCCGCGTTGAACAGAGCTTAAGACGATACAGGCATCTTAGCATTTTATTGCTAGATGGATTGGTATGCATAATGGCACTCCTAAAACGATACGGCTAGCAAAACGTATGATGTCTTTTTTCAGCTTTTTCTATATCGTAAAAACAACTTGACAAAACTACGATAATACATATAGTGATAGCGTCAGGTGAGAAACATATATTTTGCACTAGGACAAGGGAGAAGACTTTGCTGTTACAGAAGTATTTTGAATCGCGAATGCAGATGATTGATGAGGGCTTGATTAGCGCTTTAAGTTTTGACAAGCGTTATGCTGGGCAATTGAAGGAAGCTATTGCAAAAGCCGTTATTCCTGGTGGGAAAAGATGGCGTCCCTTATTGCTGGTCTCGATATTTGAGATGCTTACAGGGTTGAAGAAAAACAACAAAATCCTTCCAGATGTCATAAAAGCAGCTTGTGCGGTTGAGTTGGTTCATAATGCAGCTTTAATTCATGATGATCTTCCCTCCGTAATGAACAAAAAAGAGCGTCGCGGCAACTTAGCCCTTCATCAGGAATATGGCAATGCGGTGGCGATTCTTGCTGCCGATGCGCTTTTTACTTTAGCTTTTGAAATAATGGGGGAGATCAAGGATGCACGGAAGGCAAATCTTGCTATTCGTAGCCTTGCGCTTAATGCCAAGAGTTATGGTATGATAGGTGGGCAGGTAATAGATCTTGCAAGCAAGCGCAAGGTAATGAAAATTAACACCTTGCGATATATAGATATGAAAAAAGTTGGCTCATTACTTTATGCCAGCGCAGAAATAGCCTGCATCCTTGCCGGTGCAGATGAAAGCACTACAGGCATAATGTGCAGTTACGCAGTAAATTTGGGTATGGCATATCAGATGATTACCGACATCGAGAAAGATTACTCCCGTGGTAGTGACGGCTTGGACTTTTCGGAGGAATATGTGCCGGTATCCAAAGCCGGTTATACCGGGCTAATGGGTTTTGATAAAACTCGCAAACAGGTGGAAGGCTTATTGGAAGAATGCTCGCGCAGCATAAGCCCATATCCAAATAACGCAGTGTTGATGGAGTTCATTCAAATGATTAAGGAGAGGCTACCATAATTTGTCATGATAGATATTCATTGCCATATTATTCCCAATATCGATGATGGTTCTAACGGGTTAGATAAAAGTATAACTCAACTGGAAAATATGGAAAGGGGCGGCATCAAAAAAGTGTACCTTACCTCTCATTATTTTCGAGGTCATTACTATTACTCCCGAGCAGAATACGATAGCAAAATGAATGCCTTAGCGCAAGCCGCAAAGCAAGCAGGTCTAGATATCTGCCTGCAAAGTGGATTTGAAATCTTTATCCAACCGGGTATTTGTGAAGATATCAAAGCAAAAAATCTTACCTTAGGCGATAGCCCCTACGTACTTATAGAATCAGAATTAAATGGTCTGCCGTCAGATTTCTACGATAATGTTTATCCCCTGCTGAGGGCAGGATATAAACCCATTTTGGCGCATGCGGAACGTTATGTGAGCATAATGAAAAAGCCGGGAAGAGTGCGGGAATTGAACGATAAAAACATCTATGTGCAAACTAATGCAGGTGCCTTGGTGGGGCTTTATGGTGAAAAAGTAAGACAAACTGCTTGGACGATTATTGAAAATGGGTGGTCTCACTTTGTGGCTTCAGACGATCATGTACGAGGAGAATACCGCGCCATGTTCGATGCTTACGAGTTAATTTCGGATCGCATCGATGAACATACCGCTAACTTACTGTGCAAAGAATTTCCTGCAGCTATTGCCAGCGAAGAAAAGATACCTTATAGCTATGTGCATATTCATACCCTAAGAAAGCACCACCACAGAAGCTGGTTTCGGAGTATCTTTGGCTAAAGTTCTAATAACTGGTGTTACCGGTTTTGTAGGCAGAGCCGTTCTGAAGAGTTTGCTGCCATTAGATCATGAGATTCATGCTTTGGTGCGTCCCGGTACTTCCAAAAAAAGACTGCAAAATCTACACGATAACGTTTCAATTCACGCAGTAGATTTGGCAGACACATATGCCCTGCGAGATTATTTGAAAACAGAGGATTTCTCGGTGGTGATACACATCGGAGCTTTACGAGGCGGACGTAAGGCAAGCAGGCTGGAATACTATCGCAGCAATGTAAGCAGCACCGAACAATTTGTAGATTTTTGCCTCAAACATTCTGCTAAACTAATATTTTGTAGCTCGGTGGGCGTGTTCGGTGCGATTCCCAAAGAATTACCGGCAAATTCTCAAACCGAAAGAAACGCAGATAATTACTACCACTACACAAAGATTGAAGCCGAAAAGATTATCGGCAGAGCTGTCTTACATGGGCTTATCGCAGCAATAATCCGCCCCAGTATCACCTATGGCAAAGGAGATTATGGCTTTCCTTATCAATTAGTTAAACTGGTGCATAAATACTGTTTCCCCCAAATCAATAAACGCATTTGGATTCATCTGTGCAACATAGACGCATTAGTAGCTGCCTTTAGGTGGTGTTTACAAAACGACTTTGGCAGTTCATTGACTTGGAATGTGGCAGATAGAGAGCCGGTTGAACTTGGTGCTTTGGTAAACTTCATCTCACGTCAGGTACATAAAAAGAACTATCCCAGCATTTTCACCATCGACAGGCGTTTTTTTGCTGCGGGGGAAAAGCTATCCCGAATACTTAAAAATGAACTATTCATCAGCCGCTTTGAACTGATATCCCAAAGTTGGTTTTATGACGTGCAAGATTATTATGCTCAAATGAAGATCTCAGAGATAAAACCGCACTTCACAATTCCAGATTTCCAAATCACTATCGATGACTACCTGAAGAAATAATGGCTATTCCTATAATTAGAAACTGGAAATCATATTATCCCATTGCTAATGAAGGGCTTGGATCTTCTTATGAAAGAATAGTTCTTAATAATCTTTTGTTAAAACTATATAAGATAAACAGATATAAAACAGTCATCGAAAGCCCTTGTTTTGGATTTACGGGGATAAGCGGCATAAATCTGGTAGCGCTTGCCCAAAAAGGATGCAAAGTTATTCTTGAAGATCATGATCTTGACCGCATCGAATTGGTTGGCGAAACATGGGGACAGCTTTCTTTACCGGTAGAACTGCACTTCAATTTGGATTATTGTAAGCTGGACTATCCAGATAAATCTATTGATTTTGGGTTCAATTTCTCAGCCTTATGGTTTGTGTCAGATCTGCCAATATTCTTAAGTGAGCTATGTCGAGTAGTAAGAAAACAAATTCTCATTTGTGTGCCCAATCGAGATGGAATAGGCTTTAAGGGGCAATTGCGGGGCTATAGTAAAGAGCTATATCCCAATCTGCATCCAGAAAATATAGATCCACACAGTATAATTTGGCTTATGCGCAAACTAGGCTGGAGCCTGGTTGAAGAGAATTATATCGATTGCCCGCCATGGCCGGATATCGGAATGAATAAAGAGGAATACCTGAAGCAAATAATGGGCAAAAAGATTGTTGAACCTAGTCCCAAATCTAACCTTATCAACGCAAAATCCATATCTATTATGCCATATTACCTTGGTGAAGACCCAAGCTTTGCCAATAGGATGCTGCGTTTTGGGTTTCTTGAAAACAATGCTCCAAAGTTTTTCAAACGCATTTGGGCACATCATCATTATTATCTGTTTAGTCCGTGAGCAAACGTAATAAGATTTTCCTAATTGTAGGGGCAATAATCGGATTTGGGCTGATATTGCTTTGGTTGAGATACATTCCGCTTAACGAAGTAAAGATGTATTTTAAGCAGATAATCCCAATATATGTTGTGTTGGCGGTAGTTACATATCTCTTGGCTTACTTCGTGAGATCCTATCGGTGGAATCTTATTCTGAGACAAAACATTACCCTTCCGGTAAGAGATACATGGTTATATGCGATGGGGGGAAATCTGGTTAATTATATAATTCCCATCAGAGCAGGAGAACTGGTTAAGGCATGGTTTATCAAAAAGAATCATCAAATGGCGATGTCCCAAACTCTTGCCTCGGTGTTTATAGATAAAACCTTCGATACACTTGCCATAATTAGCGTAATTGTTCTTATTCCATTTCTTGCCATCAATCTAAACATGGGGCTAAGCATCCTTCTTATGCTGTTGATTCTGGTGTTTGTTATATCGGTGGGAGCGTTGTTGTTGGCGGCCTGGCGTAAAGACCTTATCTTAAAGTACTTGGTTCTGCTAATACGACTATTTCCAAAGCGTTTTCAAACCAGGCTTGAAGGGACAATAAACAATTTTGTAGAGGGCTTGAATCTGCTTGAACACAGGCCCCGTATTCTACTGGGGGCAGTGCTTCTAACTGGATTGGGTATATTGCTGGACGGTTTGTATTTCTTCCTTATGTTTAAAGCTTTTGGTATCCAATTCAGCTTTATTATGGTGCTTTTTGGCTATACTCTCATCAATATGAGCTATGCATTACCTCAACCTCCAGCTCAGTTAGGTAGTAATGAATGGATGATGATTATTATATTTAGTATGGGATTTAGTTTGACAAAGTCGAGTGCATCGGCGATAATGGCATTTGCTCATATCTTGACGGCAATGCTAATGGGACTTGTGGGATCGATCGCTTTTGCCGTTTCGGGATATGAGGTTGTACAGATGATTATTAAAGGAGAGAAAATAGATGGATAACAACATAGTGCGTATTCAGGAATTAAGTATCGCAGTAAAAGAATTGAAACAAGAAATGGCTAAAGTGATTGTTGGTCAGGAAAAGGTTATAGATAATGTGCTTACTGCACTCTTTGCAAACGGACATATACTTATCGAAGGAGTACCGGGACTTGCTAAAACACTAATGATATCCTCTTTGGCGCAAAGTCTTTCTCTCAGTTTCTCTCGCATTCAGTTTACTCCAGATCTGATGCCTTCAGATATTACCGGATCGGATATCTTGGTATCGAATAAACAAACTGGCATGCAAGGTTTTGAATACCTCAAAGGACCTGTCTTTGCCAATATCATCCTTGCAGACGAAATAAACCGCACTCCTCCTAAAACTCAATCTGCTTTGTTACAAGCTATGCAGGAAAACACTATCACCAGTGGTAATAAGACATGGAGATTGGAAAAACCATTTATTGTGATGGCTACCCAAAATCCTATAGAACAAGAAGGAACATACCCTCTTCCTGAAGCGCAATTAGATCGTTTTATGTTCTATATAACTATAGATTACCCCACTTACGAAGAGGAAATTATGATAGTGGAAAACACAACCGGCAGCTTAGAGCCGCAAATCTCTCCCCATTTGGGAGCGCAGCAAATAATCGCCCTTCAAAAGGCGATTAGGGATCTTCCTGTTAGCGAACACGTATTGAAATATGCGGTAGATTTGGTGCGAGCAAGCAGACCCAACAATCCGGATACCGATCCAGAAATAAAGCGCTGGGTAAGCTGGGGAGCAGGTCCCCGTGCATCCCAATACCTCATTATGGGAGCAAAAGCAGTGGCAGCATTAAATGGCAGATTAAGCCCTTCCGAAGAAGATGTTCGCCAGGTTGCACCCATAGTATTGAAACACAGAATATTGGTTTCGTTTGCTGCCGAAGCAGAAGGCATCAACTCTGCCGAAATAGTATCTCGCCTGCTGGAACTAAGAAACTAATGCCCAAGGAGGCAAAATGAAACGCCTGATACTAATAATCATGGTATTATATACCGCTCTTTCTTGCTTTGCGATAGATAATAGGTTTTTGTTTCCTTTGGGAAGAATCCAAGCTTCCGAGGCTTATAATATTGATGTATCCGAAGGGAATGTTCTGGTTCGCAACCAACGGCAGTTGTGGATTTATAGCACATTTAACGCTTGGCAACCTCGCTTAGAGACTTCGTATCAATCGTTGTATAAAATAGAGGATGTAAACTTCCAGGGCGGAAACTACATCTACGCATCTAGCCAAGAAGCAACCAACACACTAAGCCCGATTGATTCTCTTAACCAATTTGGAAAGATATTTTTTGTAAATACTCTAATTGGAGATAAGATTACCCGAGAAGGAGCAACTCTTTATGTGGCAGATCGTTATAGAGGAATAGATATTATCAATGTTGGTCGGGGTGGATCTAATGACCTTTTGGCCAATTTCGCTGAAAAATGGGGCGTAAGAGATTTTATTGCCGAATACCCTAACATCTATGCACTTAACGATTTTGGTTTGGTAACGGTAGATATTAGCGACCTAAGCTCTCCTTTGAGTATAGCTACTAACTATCAACTAACAGATGCTCGCTATTTGGTTAAAAACAATGAGTATTTGTATATAGCCGCAGGGAAAGATTTGTATGTGCTATCTGTGCGAGACATAAAAAAACCGGTTCAACTAGGGCAGATGCGCATGTTTCACGATATTCAAGCTCTTTCGGTGAAGGACAATCGTTTATTTGTTGCCATGGGCCAAGGAGGAGTAAAGATTATTGATATATCAATTCCTGCCAAGATAGTAGATTTAAATACCTTCTATCCACCGTTTCCGGTTTATGATATAGCTTTAGAAAACGATTATATCTACATAGCGATGGGAAAAGAGGGATGGATGATTTACGAGTACAGATAAAGTGAATCAAGCGGTTTAACCCCAATACCGCATATCCGAATTGTTCAGCATTTTCTTTAACCAGGCTTTCAATAGCAATCAAGGGCAAATACCATATCGTTGTCTTTTCCAATTGACAAAGTATAGCTATCGTTATTTTTGCATCCCAAGAGGTATGAAAATTGAAGACAAGTATCAAAATCAAAGGTGCTTCCGAGCACAATTTGAAAAACATAGATTTGGAAATCCCCCGCAATAAACTAATTGTTTTTACCGGTGTATCCGGAAGCGGTAAAAGCTCTTTGGCTTTCGACACACTTTATGCTGAAGGGCAAAGGCGTTATGTAGAATCTCTTTCTGCATACGCAAGGCAGTTCTTAGGGCAGATGGACAAACCCAAAGTGGATTTTATTGAAGGACTCTCACCGGCTATATCCATCGAGCAAAAAGCAAGCAGCAAAAATCCACGCTCTACTGTGGGGACAGTTACGGAGATTTATGATTATCTACGAGTTTTATATGCACGAATTGGCATCCAACACTGCTATAAATGCGGAGATCCAGTTGGTTCTCTAACCGTAGATCAGATGGTAGAGCACATTATGCAAAATCCAGAGGGCACAAAACTTCAGATCCTTGCACCCATTGTTCAAAATCGCAAGGGAGAGCATAAAGATGAGCTGGAACAGTTACGCAGCGAAGGTTTTGTACGCGTGATGATCAATGGTGTGTTACGAAATCTGGATGAAAAGATAGTACTAGACAAAAAAAGCAAGCACAATATCGATGTGGTAGTGGATAGACTTGTAGTTAAAGATGGTGTAGAGAGCCGGATGGCAGATTCATTGGAATTAGCTTTGAAGCTAAGTGATGAACTAATAAAGATCGACTATCCAGATTCAAAAGAAACAGACTTACTCTCGTCTAAGAACTCATGCGCCAAATGTAATATCGGTTACGAAGAGCTTAGCCCACAGAGTTTTTCCTTTAACAGCCCCATTGGTGCATGTGTAGCATGCAACGGGCTTGGTTACCGCTTGGAGTTTGATCCGGAATTGGTAGTGCCAGATGAAGATCGAAGTATTATGGATGGTGCGGTTATTCCTTGGGGGAGATTGGAAGCCAAAAAATCCAGTTGGACGATGAATACAGTTTCAAATCTTGCAAATGCATATAACTTTGAGCTAAATACTCCTTGGAAGAATCTACCTGATATAGCAAAACAACTTATCCTGTATGGATCGGGAAATAAAAGATTTCGTGTTGCTTGGCAGAATGCACGAGGTAAAGGCGAGTTCATGATGCGCCATGAAGGCGTTATTCCTCAACTTAAAAGGCGTATGCGCGAAACCACATCCGAAGAAATGAAACGATACTACATGCAATTTATTAGCGACAAAGCCTGTCCGGATTGTAATGGGAACAAACTAAAACCAGCTTCTTTAGCGGTTAAAGTGCAAGGCAAATCCATAGCTGAAATTACTAAAATGAGTGTGGGAGAAGCTTACGACTTTTTTTCAACTCTTAGTTTAAGCGGAAATCATAAATTGATAGCAGAAGAAGTGTTAAAAGAAATCCGTGCCCGTTTAGGTTTTTTGAAGGCGGTTGGATTGCATTATCTCAGCCTGGATCGTCGTGCACCCACGCTTTCCGGGGGAGAATCCCAACGAATTCGTTTAGCAAGTCAGATTGGCTCTCAATTAGTAGGCGTTATGTATATCTTAGATGAACCCTCAATTGGCTTACATCAAAGGGATAACACCAAATTAGTAAGTATGCTGCTACATCTTAGAGATTTGGGTAATTCTGTAATCGTTGTAGAGCACGATGAAGAGACTATGCGCAGCGCAGATCAAATTGTGGATTTTGGTCCTCGGGCTGGGGTATATGGTGGTCACATTGTAGCGCAAGGCTCGTTGGAAGCCATTAAGAATTGTTCTGAATCTATAACGGGAGCATATCTTGCCGGTAGAATGCTGATTCCCATCCCAGAGAAGCGATTGCAGCCAGATTCTCGCTTTCTAAGTATTATCGGTGCTATGCACAACAATCTAAAGGAAATGAACGTAAAGATTCCCTTAGGGATGTTTGTTTGTGTTACTGGAGTATCCGGAAGCGGTAAAAGCTCTTTGATAAATCAAACTCTTTCCCCATATTTAAACAATCATTTCTTCAAATCGAACCATAAAGTGGGCAAATGTAAAGAAATCCTTGGCTTAGAGCATATTGACAAAGTGATCACCATAGATCAACAGCCGATTGGACGCACTCCTCGTAGTAATCCTTGTACCTATGTAAAGCTTTTCGATTCCATCCGTAATCTTTTATCCGAATTACCGGCATCAAAGATGAGGGGATACAAGCCGGGACGTTTTTCCTTTAACGTTAAAGGTGGCAGGTGTGAGGCATGTGATGGAGCCGGAGTGCGCCAAATAGAAATGCACTTTATGGCCGATATTTACGTAACTTGTGAGGTTTGTAAGGGTAAACGATATAATAATGAGACTTTAGCAATACGTTATAAGGGTAAAAACATCAGCGAAATACTGGATATGGATGTACAGGAAGCCATTGAGTTTTTCGATGCCATTCCAGCCATTAAGAATAAGCTAAAAACCCTTCATGAAGTCGGTTTAGATTATATAAAGCTGGGGCAACCTTCCACCACTCTATCCGGAGGAGAAGCTCAGCGAATCAAACTTTCTAAAGAACTCAGCCGCCCATCCACCGGAAATACTCTATACTTGCTGGATGAACCAACAACCGGTTTGCATTTTGATGATATCAACAAACTTCTAAAGGTGCTAAACAAGCTGGTAGCAATGGGAAACACGGTGGTAGTGATAGAACACAATATGGATGTGATTAAATCTGCCGATTGGGTTATAGATTTGGGTCCCGAAGGAGGAGATAAGGGCGGCGAAATCCTAGCCGAAGGAAGCCCCGAAATGATTATGGGATCCCCAAAAAGTTCTACAGGTGAGTTTCTCAAAAAACACTATGATTATCAGATGGAAAACTTAAAACCTCCATCTAAAAAAGCACCTAAGCACAAGAAGGGGAAATAAATATGCATATCCGCTTCAGCTACCAAGCACTTACTGCCGGAAAGTATGAAGTGGGGATTGCGGGAGATTTTACTTACTGGAAGATTCTTTCTTTGCAGGATTTTGGCGGGCTATACTTAATAGATTTTGACCTCAAACCAGGTCGCTACCGTTATAAGTTCATCATCGATGGCGTTTGGAAACAGGATCCTTCCAATCCTTCCTATGAGCCAGATCCTTATGGGGGGCTAAACTCGGTTATTGAAGTTAAGAAAGAGCTTGGCATAAACTCGTGGGCAGAAGCTCTCAAAGCAGCTGCCAAGCAAGATACCCGATCGTTCATAACTTGCTACCGCCCATCTGCCAAACAATTGGAAATGCGCTTTAGCTGGTATCATAATCTTGCCGACGAAATATGCATTTTATACAAGGATACTAGCTTACCCTTATACCCTTTGGGACGCAGCAATGGCCTTATGTTGTGGCATTGCCTACTTGAGATAGATGCAACGCAAAGATTCCATATTCGCATTAAGCACAAAAACGAAACTATATATATGGGCATGGAAGGCTTTGTAAGCTCTATGGATGAGGATCTTACGCCTCTGGTGATCGATCCTGATGCCTGGCAGATATTCGAAATTCCCATGTGGTTAAAGAACTCAGTTGTGTATCAGATATTTCCCGATAGATTTTATAATGCCAATCTTGATAACGATCAAGATTTTTCTGAGGATTATTATAACGATTGCCGCACCGCACCTGCACCAGGCGAAATCTTGGGTCCCAACCGGGAATACTATCATTTGGTACAAGATTGGAATGATATCAGCGGTTTACAGCAAAGTCCCTGGCAGGCTAAGGGGATTCCAGATTGGTATTCATTTTATGGAGGAGATATAGCAGGTATAAGCCAAAAGCTTGATTATCTTAAAGATATAGGTATAAATATAATCTATTTTAACCCATTATGGGAGGCAAAATCTAACCACAAATACGATGCAGCATATTTTGATAAGCTCGATCCCCATTTTGGTAATGAGGCAGAGCTAAAGCAATTGGTGGCACTTGCGCATCAAAATGGTATCCGCATCATACTGGATGTTGCTTTCAATCATAGCGGAGAAGCTTTTTGGGCGTTTAAAGACACCATAGTCAAGGGAAAGAACTCGGCATACTGGCATTGGTACGATTGGTACAAATGGCCTTTACCCAAGCCATTGCCACTAGATTTTCAGCCGAAAGAATTTTACCAGTGTTGGTGGGGCATAAAAGATATGCCAGATCTAAATTATGACCTTTCTCGCCGGCATCCCTATGAAAACTACATTCGGGATATCAACAATGCCGAAGTAAACTGGGATTTGGTAAATCATGTTTTGGATGCGGCATCCTGGTGGATATCGGAGATAGGTATGGATGGTTTTCGCTTGGATGTTCCCGATGAAGTACCTTGGTGGTTTTGGCAGCTTTTCCGAGAGCGCATTAAAGGTTTGAAGCCAGATGCCTGGCTAGTTGGTGAAATTTGGCATAATGCCGAGGCTTGGATAGGGGGCAAATACTTCGATTCGGTGATGAACTATGCCTATTTCAAAAACCCAGTGCTGGAGTTTTTTGTGCAAAACCTGTGCTCGGTTCAGGAGTTTAAACTGCGTATTGAAGAGGGATTGGCTACTTATCCAATGCATGCCAGTTGGGCGATGATGAATCTCTTAGGATCTCATGATACCGTGCGTATTCGCCGATTGGCTAAAGATGAGCTCACCAAAATAATGTATGCCATATTCTTTCAAATGACCTTTGTAGGCATCCCGCACATTTATTATGGCGATGAAGTTTATATGGATGGGGGCAAAGATCCCGACAATCGCAGACCATTTAACTGGGATTGGCAAAAAAGCCCAACAGCAAAAAGCTTGCATGGATTTTATAAAGAACTAATTAAATTGCGCCTCAATAACAGGCTTTTGATAGAGGGAGAATTCAGTTTTATGGCATCGTGCCCGGAAGTGATTCTCTACAAACGCTATCAAAATACAGATTGCCTATATTGCGCCATCAATACTGCGAAAGAAGAGAAACTCCTTAACCATAGCGGGGAGATTATCTATGCCCATCATAAAGTAAGAAAAACTGCCGAAGGAATGATTCTATCTCCTAAGGCTATGTGCATAGTACACAGCAAGATATAGAAACTATCCCCATAGATACTTAATTAGTGAAATCTCGTTTCTGTGCTAGGATTACCCAAAGCATCAAGTTAGTATTATCGGAGGATGCGGCAGAGATGATCCCGCTTGATCCGATAATGCCTGCCTTAAGTATGGGCGATATTAGCTTGATACCTTACCGGTGATGTCTGATGATAAAGACCTTCGTTCCTACCGAAAGCAAAGCAGAACTGCTTTTATAGCAGTCAATTAGGTAATATCAATCGTTTGAGGGCTCTTTTCCTCATCATTCCGTTAGGACGATTGTAGCGGAATCTTACGGGAAATATCCTTAAGTCTATTTTTAAAAAAGTGTAAGCGATATTATATTCATTCAAGTGTTACTGTAGACGGTACCCGGAAATGGTCTGCCAAGCTCCTGCTTGGCAGAGGCAGCAGAGCTGCCATCAGAAGCGTGCTTTGCTCGCTGTGGCAAGCGGAGCTTGCCACCCCAGCTTGCCTGAAGCGCCCATTTGAAGAATTTTCTGTAGATCTATGGTGCCCACTTAGTTTTAAAGAGAGCCATAAATTAA
>JAJBBD010000127.1 GCA_020532355.1 Candidatus Cloacimonadota bacterium
TCTTGAGAGGGATCGTCCAATATACTTAGCTAAAGATCTTTGTAAAAGGTTTTTCAATGCTTTCTCAAAAATTTCTGTCTCAGTATCCGCCTTAAATTGAATACTTCTTTTTATCTCTTTTATGGCAGTATTAGCTATCTCTTCAAGTTCTTCATCAAGTCTATCCAGCTCAATAGATATCAGGCTCTCTATTATTCTGCCTTCTTTCTTCATACCAATTGGCAAGGCATGTCCTTGAATCCATGCATAGGTATCATCTTTCCCGAGCCATTTATTTGAGGACTCAATGTCATACACAATGCTTCTTTCAATGTTGTTTGCTGCTTGATCAATACTTGGTGGGAGTAAACTCTTTAACCTCCTGGAGCACGAAAATACAGCATTGACCGATTTTAAGTGGGCTTGTTTAAGTATCGAATGCTGTTTCTGTAATGCTACTGTATCCTCCCTTTTTATGGAATGATAGCTGATCATCAGATCAACCGAAGAGATTGAATCATCTATAAACCCTTGGAGTAATTGTAGTAGAGATCTATCTACCACTTCCTGAACACTGGGGTCTTGGATTATTGTGTTAACTTGGTGCCAAAGATCCATTGTGTTGGGTCTAACACCCGGATCCCTTTTCTTGTCCACTTCATTAACCATAACAGTATTAACTTTCTGGTGCAGAGAATCTTCAGCGTTGTGAATAATCTCTTTAATCCTTCCATTGGAAATGTTTGTACCGGGTGGAACTCTATTTATTGCCAGAATGATAGGTATGTCTTTATTTGGGATGGACTCCCTAACCACTTCAAACAAATCCTGATCAATCTGATTAAAACCGGTTCGGTATCCACAAGCAAAGACCAATAGATCGCTATTTGGTATGAACTCCTTCAAGGCTTCTTCATGTTCCACAATCAAAGAATTGTATCCTGGCGTATCAAAGATGTTAAGGCCATAAAAAGAGGAATCAGTAGGGTTCACGTATGCTAGTAGCCTTAGAGTATTTTCATCTGGAAGCTCCGCAATCTTTTCAAAAATCACTTGGTCAATTTCATCTAGGCTTGCATCCTTATTCACAACGTAAAACTCAGGTTTTTCCTCTTCGGTAAGCTTGACTTGTACAACCGTTCCACTAGTAGGCTTCGCTTTTGCAGGAAGTAAATTGCGGTAAAATAATCCATTAATAAGAGTTGATTTTCCGGTACTGGTCTCTCCGATTACCGTAACATAAGCTTGATACTCATGTAACCTTTGGCATAATAGACGGCCGTAGGATACTGCATCCTGATCATCTAGTTTTTCTATTATAGGCAATAAGTCTTCGCAAATTATCGCCGCTCTTTCCAGTAGTTTGCTCACAGTGCCTCCATTTCTTTCAAGATGGATTCAATAATGCTTTTATCTGAACTGAGGTTGGCAATTTTCTTATCTTTTTCTTCTTTGTTTAGCATTTTGATATCAAGGTTATACTTCATCTGGCTGTCGTAATTATCATGTTGAATTTGTAGCCAGTTGCTGATCTGCTTTTTAGTATCATCAGAGAAACATGTTACGAATTTGCAAATCTCTTCTCTAATGGATTCGATAGCCTTTGAAATCGCAGAAAACACCTGGGGTTCAACCTTGGCAATGCGTTGATCGAGTACGAGTTTCTTGCCACCTTTACCTAGCCACCCTAATATTAATCCACCAACCGCAGCTCCGAGAATCCCTCCAATGATCGCTCCAGCTGGACCTAAAGCCATACCCAGTGCTGCCCCTGCTTTCGCCCCTAGAGCTGCCCCTGCAACCCCTCCTCCAATCGCTCCACCTATTCCGCCAATTGCGTTACCAATAACAGGTAATATATTCTCAAATTTAGTTTTTTCAGGGGTTACAAACTCGAAGTCATTAGCTCCCAACTCTGAATTCCACTCAACTAATCCATCCAACTCTGCCCGGAGAACTCCCTGTAAACTGGTTATCTTGTCTTGTACATGATAGTAAAGTTGTTCTGCAATATCTGAACTTTCTGCCTTAAATGCTGAATCCAATCTATCTCCATCTACTATTCCTGCCCTGAGTTTAGTTCTCATGTTATTCCGGAAAGTCATCTCATTATCTCTTATCATTTCATTGATTTCATATGAGACATCTCGATAAAAAGTATCAATCAAACTCATCGCCGAATCAGTTTTACCTGTAACTCGAGTCTTATATTCGCTGAACAATCTTTTCTCAGCTTCTATGGCTCGTTCAATTTCTTCAGATGAGCTACCCAATAGGCTTATCCTATTTTCCACCTCAATAAGAGTGTTTTCAATATCGTTCCTGAACTGGTTGGCAAGCACAGTTACGGTTAACTCCCGCCAATGAACAGAATATCTTTGGATTGTATCCTTAAGAGATTGTGCACCAGACTGATCATATTCATTGACATTGTTTGCAAATCTTGCCTTCAGTGCCCCCTCACCGTTAACACAGAGCAAGGAAGGATCTTCGTAATGTTCTCCCCAAATCGCCCTTTTCTCGTTTTTAATTACTGAAGTATTGTGATCCCTTGCATCCTCAGTTTCCTCTGTGCTTTCAGTATCCCAACAACTTTGACAGAAAATTGCCTGTGGTAATAGTGGCCATGTAATCCTAAGCCAGTATACCTCTCCACGTGTTAGGGGGGGGACAGATCTAATCAAATATATCACTCCGCTAGATTTAGCTAAATAATCGAGTGTTGTTTGCTGATTCTCGAGTGTTAAGCTGCCATACCCCGGCAAGTCGACAACTACCAATCCATTTTCTAGTGTTTTATCATCAGAATATACTTCAATATAGCTCACGCCCTTCACATTTCCAGGATTGTTTACATTATCAATGTACACGGCTAATTCTTGGTCATTAGCAGCAATTTCGGCGACTGATCCATTTTTGTAAATCACTTTAGCCCTGCCTCTTAATGTCGGAGAGTAATGTAGTTCAGCAGGGACACAGGTGGTTTCTTGAGCATCTGTAGGCAACACTCTTTCATCAAAGAATAAGGCATTTAGAAGAGTGCTTTTACCACTACCTTGCACGCCAAAGACTGGTAAATAGAACTTCTCTGCCCCCAGTTGATCATGCCATGCTTGCCAGCTTCTTTGAGTATCCTTGTTTAGGTAACATTGAACTACATCAATTGTCTTCTGATTCAGCAACTGGTTTTTTAGCCAAGATTTGCGGTTTTCCATTTTTCCTCCTGAAGATTTTTCTATACCATGGGGTTAGTATCCATATTAAAAGTTCTTGATTCGTTTTTACTTGCTCGGTTAACGCATCATTCTTTTCACTCAAATCTTGATGTCGTGTAACTAGCTCCTCGTGCAGACTATTCAACGTCTGTAAAAGTTCATTATGTTGATCTGAAAGCATTCTTATTGACGCATCAACTTTGTCTGTTACATCCTTGTACGCCATTTTAGTTCTCTCTATTTCATTGGTTTCACTTGTTGAAATAGCCTGAAGAACTTCGTCTCTGTTTGCTTCACTTCGCTTTGCTAAGGTGTCGATAACTTGAACTGCAATATCTTTATTTTGCAGTGATATAAATTCCTTCATATCTGGGTAGTGGGTTTCAACGACCATTGCAACTCGATTAATCTTATCTTCTAAGTGATCTCTTGCATTGGATACAGACGAGTTTATGAGTTCATTTATCGTATTATATTTATCGCTTGCGACATAAGATACAATTCTTGAGATTTCCGAGTTTATCAGTCTGCTAAGGTCAAGCAATTGCGTTGAAATAGAGATTTGCTCAAGATTGTTTGATAAAACATGTGAAATCTTCGCATCAGATGAATATCTGAACTCGGATTCGGAATCGATGAATGTCTTAAGTGATTTGTAAATCAAGTTTTCGGTAAACCGGAATCTTTTCACATGTATAGAAGCAAGACCAAGAACTTTTGATATCCGCTTATCTATTGTGTCATTACCTAGCTGAAGCTCAAACAATACTTCATTCTGCAAGTCTTTAACCGTTGAAAAAGAGTCTTGGATATTGCTTGTAAACGAGTCATTTAAAATTTCCATTTCGGAGTGGATATGCTCGTTAACACGATTTGTTACTGAATCGCTGTTATCTTGAATGGAACTCACAAGCTCGTTGTTCAGCGAAGCAATGCTTTGGTTTACCTTATCATTGATTACATCAGGCGAAGTCTTTATCATATTTGCTATGTCACTAGCTACGGTATTTAACGTATCGAAATATTTAAACAGTTCGTCTTTGCCTGACTGGAATGTAATCTGGAGATTTGACTTGAGAGTGTCAATCGTCTTGGTTATGTCGGAAAGCAATTTATTGTCATGATCCTTTACGATATCATTTAACTGACTTACTAAGTCATCAATCTGTTTTAGTAAAACCTCTTTAGGTTCTTTGACTTGATCACGTAAAGCATCCAAGCTCTTGTAAATCTGCCCTAATTGGGATGCTGTGCTATCTGCAGTATCTCGAAGCCTATCCGACAAAGCGCTAACAAAGTCTTCGTAAAGTTGCTTGGTATAAGTATCCATTTTTATCTTCATTGAATCTTTAGGTGTGGCATCATTTGTCATTGTTACAATTCCTCCATTCCGGTAGCATGTGAGCGATTCTATTCTTTACATCGACATTAAGAAAGTGTCCATCTCTGTCCATCTTGGCAATGAACTCAATTTCATCTCTTTCGTTTTTGATCTGATTATTACCCTTAATGAGTATCTCAATAACTCTTTCTAATCCCAGGTCATCATGATTTACGGCAATGTGTTCCGGACTTAAACCGCTTATATGCAACAATTCTTTGAACGCCAACAAATACTCTGCGAGGTTTTCATTATCTAAGAAGTCCGAGAAATCAGCAATTACACTGACAATCTGTTTTGCTTTCTTGAAGTGCTTCGTAGCCTTGGACTGAAAGAACTGCTTCTGAAAATAACCTATCTGGGAAACAGGAATCAGAAGAAACAAACTCGAGTTTTGCCAATCTATGTTGCGTAGAATGTTTTCATAATCTTTCCGATCATCTAGGCTGTCGTCTATGATGGTAAACTCATACGTTCCGTTCTTTGTCTTTGTATAATGACCCTGTGGGACAGGATCATGTGGGAAATGACGTGACCAGAATTCAGAGAATAAGTTTTGATTCCAATGACATATAACGACACGAGATCTAACATTATCTGGATCATGCCCACAAAGGTTATTAAAATGCATCTGGTAGATTCTATTTGCAGCACTGTTAAGAAACCGCAATAAACTCAGCTCCAGATCATCAATCTCAACTGCGGGATTGCTTTGGCTTGTCTTACTCGAAACCGATAGGTCATTGTTGCTTGCATCATCTCTAGCTGAAGAATCTATACTCACAATCTTTTCTATCGAGTCTTTTAATCTCTGCAACTGATCTAATACTTGTTTATGAGTTTGCTCAGGGATTAAATATCTCAACGCTTCCTCGATTGAGCGGATACGTGATTGTAAAACATTCTTAACAATCTGATGGTAGTTATCCAAA
>JAJBBD010000128.1 GCA_020532355.1 Candidatus Cloacimonadota bacterium
GTAACATACGAAGAGCAAACCTGGCTGAAGATATCGAGGATTTTCTGACTGACTTGATCCGCCCACAGGTAACAGATGATACTTTGTTTATTGTGGATGATAGTGATATTGCCAAACCATATGCGAAGAGCATGGAAGGGTGTGGAAAGGTTCATAATGGCAGTGAGTCCAAGTCGACAAATGGTTATTTGCTGATGAATATATTCGCCTTGCTTACCAAACAAGATGGCTATAGCTTATTGCCTGCCAGTAGTATACTTTTTGCGCCAAGTATTGAGCCGGATTCGGCCAAGCAAGTCCTGCAAGACAAGATTGTGAATCAGCAAATAGCCTTTCGTAACAATGGCACATATGTTTTTGATCGTGGCTATGACGACCGCAAATTGATCGGTTTCATGGTTGATAATGGAGTTTCTTTCGTCATTCGAGGCATGGGGCTTAGAGCCATCAAGGAGGGTATAGTAGAGAAGAACTTCAAGGAAGAAGTTGATAAGATGAAGTTCAAGTATAAGCTGCCCGGTTTACGGAAAAATGAGGAATTTCATTGTGCTACACGCAGAATTGGCGTGCGAACGGATGATCATCCGAGCAAAAAAGCAAGTAGCGTGGAGATAAGCCTGGTTGTTGTACGCAAGTACCGCGATGGCTCTCGAAAAGGCAAGGACTTTTACCTGCTATGTGATTTCGACGATCCCCACATGCCAGAGAAGGAAGTCATTGCCAGAGCGATCGATACATACAGACGGCGGTGGGCTGTGGAAGAGGTACATCGTTAGGTAAAACAAAGCATGAAATGGGAGGGTATGCGCCTGAAAACATATCGGGGAATGAAAAACCTAAATGGCTTTATGGCATTGGCAGTTTACTTCATATACAAGCTCAAGACCACATTCACATTTTGGCTATTGGCTTTCCCAAACTGATCATCTACAAAAAGTCCGACAGATACAAGGTCATGGAGTTCTGCTACTATAGAATCTGCGATGTTGTTGCTACTTGCTTAATGCTCATCGTGCAGTACCGACGAAGACCAAACATCCAAGAAACCCGCGATAGATGGCAGATGAAAATCAGGCTGGATTAAAAAATGGGGGAATGCAAATGAAAATAAATCTTGACATAAATTCTAAGAAGGTCTCTTATGCATTCATAGCATAGAACTAAGTATGAATAGAAAGTAGCATATGTTAATAAGTGCACAACATATGCTTCAACCAAATAAAATGGAGGAAAAATGCACTATTCAAAAAAAACATCTTACTTGTCACGTGTCTCGTTGTTTTGATCCTATTTTCCTGTCAGAACAAGAATGTGGTATCTAACATCAATGGACTAAAAGCTAATTATTCTGTTGATCCAGAGATGATAAATATTTTTGAAGACTTGCATACATATGCAGTCACGGAAATGTTAACTAACGAATGTATCATGGAAATAGTAGATAACAAGAGAGCTAATAACGAGACATATTTTACGGATGATGAAGTAGAAAAACGAAATGAAGCAATGTTAGATATAGCGGCAAACTACTTACAATATCAGCAGGACCTTGACGCATATGCTGAAAGAATTGACGAAATCAATGATGCGTCATTCAATTTGGATGATGGCAAGTATTATATTGAACATCCTGATAGTTTGGCCGATATATATAGAGCAGTAGGAGGCAGGGATTATGATGATCCCGTTTTGGGTCCAATATATGCAGAACTGGACGAATACATTGCTGAATTTGGTGATAACTTCGATTCTAAGGGCTATGATGATGCACTAGAGATCCTTAATGCCAATTTAGCCTATATGGCATCTTGCTCATATCCAACTGAAGAATGTGCAGAAAAAATGGCACAGATGATTGGTATTGCTCGTAGTTCAGCAATTTTAATACCTGATTATATTACTGCTTTCGGTCGATATTCTTCAAATTCTATCCCATTACGTAACCATGTGATTGGTGCCTTTTGGGCTGATCAAGCATTTGATTGGGTCTATCCATTTCATGTAGGACTTGGTGCCTTGGGTAATGGGACTTGTTCTGCATCATATCTCGTATGCTGGTATATTCACGTACATTGGTAATATTCAATTTAACCTTGGTTCGTTAATTATTTAGGGATGTTATGAAAAATTCTAAAAACAATTTATTCATTATCGACTGGATTTTGCACATCATAATTGGTAGTTTGATTCCTATTCTTTCAATGCTCAAACCAAATATCATTCCTTTCGATTGGAGATGGAGTGTTATCATACTCGTATTGTCCATACCCTGGGAAGGATATATTCTTTTAATGAAAAACTGGAAAGATAAATTAGAACAAATATGCTTAAGAGCTGCTTACTTGTATGCTATACTTGCTGTCATAGCTTTCATGATTAGTAACTATGCAGTAATATATTCAGAGCTGATTTATCATAATTTTTATATCTTATACTATTGGGTTCAGGTATTTCTGGCTATTGGAGCATCTTACAGAACCAGAATTTTTTTTAAGACTTATGTCAACACTCTCAATCAAAGGCTCCAAATTACTGATTAAGGAAAGAACAATTTTTCTTTATTGTGAATGGGCTGAATTTATATTGAAAAGGCTGCCTTACATGAGGCAGCCCTTAAATAAAAATGATACATAAACCACTATAAAGTCTATTATAAAGAATTATCCGATCTTTACCATTTGGCTATTTTTTACCCCCAAAAACAGGCGTTTTTTAGCCATTTCGGCCAAATTGCTAATCCTGTATATGGTTGTAATTCAGCACTATAGCCGTTTTCAGGTTTA
>JAJBBD010000129.1 GCA_020532355.1 Candidatus Cloacimonadota bacterium
TGATGTTCAGGAAGGAAGAATGACATACTTGGAAGGGCTTTTGGGAATCAGCGAAAATGCGGGCAAACGTGAGCTTTCCGGAATGATAAATTTGGAATTTCTAAATCTGTGGGGAACGGATAGAGGCATCAAATTATTCTGGAAAAAGAATCCTAATGCATACAGTGAGTTGAGTCTTGGTTATCACGAATCGGGCATTCCAGGAATTCCACTGGCGGCAGATCTGGAACTTTCTCGCACCACTCAAGATAGCCTTTGGATTCGCAGTCTCGTAGATGTGGACATATATTACATTACCCTGTTTCAGAGGATTGGCTTCAGTTTTGCCGCAAACAGCATATTACCCGGAACCGGATATTCTCCAATTACGAAGGAATCGGAAAGCAGTTTTGGAGCATTCTGGAAATATCAGAATGCCTCAGGAGAACGGATACCCACAAAAGGCATGGAGTTGGATGCAGCATACGACTATGTGCTGAGTGCAAGTGGCAATAAATATGGAAAACTAAGCAGCAGTGCGAAATATTACTTTCCCTTAAGAAGCAGATTTATAAGCTATCTGGGCATATACTATAAAGATAACAACAAGCAAAATCCGGAAGCTTACGATCTGTATAGCATGGGCGGATTTGCATCTTTAAGGGGTTATCGGGAAGATGAATTCAAAAGCAACAGACTAGCTTGGGCAAATATTGAACTGCGATATATGATTGGACCGGAAACGATGATCTACACCTTCTTCGATCATGGATACATGCAAGGCGACGAGAACAATGCCAAGTACGATCTTATGGGTATTGGAGCTGGCTTGAAAGTAAGTACTAGATTGGGCATGATGAGCATTGAATATGGTTTGGGATACAGAGACAATAGTTTCAGTAGTTTAGGTTTAGGCATGATCCACTTAGGTTTGGATATTGCTTTATAAAAAAATTACTTGCCAAGAAGTTGAGCACTTATATTGTGACCCCATTATTACGATTTATATAGTCGTGAATAAGGACTGTGTGTAGGAGGGATAAGGTTTTAGAGCCTTTTCTTGCCTGCCATGACATTACGGCAAAACATAATGCCTATACCCCAAAAAATAAAAACCTTAGTTACCCCAAAAAGGGGAATACTGATGGAGGAATCAATGAAAAAAGTAGTTTTAATCGCCTTATTAGCTATGATGCTGCTTAGCATGCTTGCCATGAGCGCTTGCAAACCGAAACCCGCTGAAGAAGCCCCGGTTGAAGAAGTTGCACCAGTTGAAACAGAAGAAGCTGTTTTAGACAGTGTCGAAACAGACGCAGCTCCTGTAGAAGCTCAAGAAATAACTGAATAAGTTAAACAAATCAACAACATAACAGTCCTTAAAAAATGGGTAATTCGTTACCCATTTTTTTGCGGCAAAATTTCGCTGCATATAGCTTATAGCCCATAAATAGGGCGAGTATTTACCAGTCTGAAGACTTGATAGAGAGCATTGCCCATCCATATATAGCAGATGCTTTAGGCATGGGATATCTGTTTGGTGGGCTTTTTCAGATCGTAGCTATTCCCACTTTAGCATTCTTATTGGATGGAGTTTTGCATCATGCACTTATTAAGCGAGGTTCTGCCAAAAATAACTTGCCATATATGTGAAGATCAAAAAGAATGCCCATAAACTGTATGTAATAGGCATAAGCGCTTGTTCCCCGCCTATATTATACAGCCAAAAACTCTTAAGGAAGTATTACATGAAGATTCTCGTGGTTAATTGCGGAAGTAGCTCTCTTAAGTATGAAATATACGCAATGCCCGAACAGTGTAGCTTGGGTAAGGGGCTTATAGAGCGGATTGGGTTATCGGAAGGCAGAATATCACAAAAAGCCAATGGAAAATTATTCGAAAAAATCACCGATATTCCCAATCACCGTATTGCTTTTGAATTGATGATGAAAGCTATCTTAGATTCAGAACAAGGTATCCTTACTTCCCTTTCTCAGATAGAGGGCATTGGGCATCGTGTGGTACATGGAGGCGAAAAATATTCTGCCTCAGTGCAGATTGATGCTGATGTAGTTAAGGCTATTGAAGATACTTGCGAATTGGCAC
This sequence comes from Candidatus Cloacimonadota bacterium, assembly GCA_020532355.1. Taxonomy (NCBI): domain Bacteria; kingdom Pseudomonadati; phylum Candidatus Cloacimonadota; species Candidatus Cloacimonadota bacterium. The sequence goes on from JAJBBD010000129.1 coordinate 2,083, forward strand.
CATTACACAATCCTGCCAATCTCACGGGTATCGTTGAAGCTTCGAACATATTTTCCAATATACCGCAAGTAGCCGTTTTTGATACTGCTTTTCATCAAAGCCTGCCCCCGCATGCTTATCTGTATGGAATTCCCCGAGATTTTTATGAAAAGTATCGTATTCGCCGTTATGGATTTCATGGCACCAGCCATCGCTACGTAGCCGGGATTGCATTACAGATTATGAAAAGAAGCCCAGAAAACACCAATCTTATAACTTGCCATTTGGGCAATGGAGCTTCCATAACCGCCATCCAAGCGGGGAAGTCTATAGATACATCAATGGGCTTTACTCCTCTGGAAGGTTTAATAATGGGAACGCGCAGCGGAGATATTGATCCTTCTATAATCTTCTATTTAGAAGAACGGGGATTCGATTTTCACGATTTACACAATATCTTGAATAAAAAAAGCGGATTGTTGGGTCTTTCTGGGGTTTCAAGCGATCTTAGAGATATCGAAGAAGCGGCGGAAAATGGAAATAATGATGCCCTGGAAGCACTCGAAACCTATGCTTATCGCATTCGCAAATATATCGGTGCTTATGCGGCAAATCTCATCAAGTTAGATGGCATTGTCTTCACCGGCGGGATTGGTCAGAATGCCGTTAAAATGCGTGAACGCATCTGCAGCAGGCTCGAAAACATTGGCATTCACATCAATCAGGAAAAGAACCGTAAAGTAGGCAAAGAAGCCGGCATAATCTCTCAAGACTATTCTCCGGTAACAATCTTGGCTATTCCCACCAATGAAGAATTGCAGATAGCCTTAGATACGGTTCAGATTATTAAACCTCAGTTAGACGTGGTAGTTTTATGACCATATTACACTAAAGGAGTTTTTTATGAAACGCTTGTTAGTGATGCTTCTTGTGCTATGCGGAACCTCGCTTGCCGCAACAGCTATCCGCTCCATTCGCACCAAAATGTACTATGATTCTGTATGCAGATTGGTCTTTGATATGGATCGAGATACCGATTTCAACGTTAGAAAAGCAACAAATGGCTTCCGTATTGACATTCCCGGTTTTGATGAACAGATTCCCGAATACAATTTATCCGGAACTTATTTAGATGCCATAACCGTAGTTGATGATGGTATAAAAGTACATAGCTCTCAAAATCTGGCATTCTACACTCTTAGACTTGGCGATAGCAGGTCAATTGTGATAGATTTTTACAAGAATACACAAGATAAAGCTTCTCGTTTAGCAATTGCCAGATTCAATGCCGATAAAGGCAGATTAGCAACAGCCGATAAAGATTTCTCCCGTTTGGCGGTAGATTATCCCAATCATTATGATGTGTTTTATTATTGGGGTATACTGTTGCTAAAACGTGGCAGTGACAGGGCGTCGGCAAAATTCGCTAAAATTCCTCCCTCCAGTTCTTATTACCATTCCGCTCAAAAACTACTGCAACAAGGGCTTCAGTGGGAAACTGAAGATACAAAAAGCAGGGAAACAATAGGCGGAGAAAACATAACCGTAGATGAACCAAACGAAATTTCTTCTTCGCCAAAAACAGAGGCAGAATCAGATTCGCTTGTAACTGAGGTTCCACAATCTGTATTATCGACCCCAGAAACTACTACCAAAGCCGAAGTGAAGAGCAAATTGCCCAAGCAATTTTACCTATACTTTGCTGGCTTAGTTATTCTTTTTATAATAGTTTTCCTTATAATTAGAATTACCAAGAAAAGAAATAATGATGATCCTCAATGCGGAATCCAGGAAAGCACCATTTCCATGGATGCCAATACGCTTAGTAGAATGGTAAACAGACTTTTAGCCGATGGCTGGACAAATAAGGAAATTGCCCGCGAGATGAAAATCAGCATTCAGGAAGTTGAGCAGATTATTCGCCGACTTCACCATACTGGGAGTGTGGGTGATGATCAGTAAGTTTTATTTTTATGGTTTGTTTTGTAGTATAATTAGTTTTGTTTTTGTTTCAAGATTAAGTGCAGAACATAATTACAGCTCTGCCTTTGTACCAGATCTCCATTCTGGGGTTAGCTCCAGTTTTTTGGCACAAAACCCTATCTACGATGATTTCACTTTTCAAGTTGAAGATAATGGGCTTAGTTACCCATTTTCATCTATCAGCATTTTTAAAGAAGCTTTTGTTGATGTTTTTACTAATACCAATGCTCCCAAGCACAACTTATTTAGCTATCGCCATCCAAGTTTATCAGCAGATTTTAATATTTATGCCGGAATAGATACAGATTTCACCAAACAGGGAGATTATCATTTCTGGTATAAAGGTTGGAAACTACATGCTCAGGCAGCAAAATATTTCTACCTCAGGACAGATTGGTTCAATGGCGCATTCTATGGAAATCTGGATACTGCCGAAAGCGATGAACTGATAGATGGTTATTACAAACGTTTCGAAAATAATCATATTCAGCACGATAACCTCAATGGCGAAATTGCCTACCGTAACAACAATGTACAAATTGCTTTGGGCAGGGGCAGAGTTCAGATTGGCAACAATATCAGCGGCAGCATAATTCTCTCGGACAAAGTGAACGATTATGCCTATCTTCTGGGAGAAGCCCAAGTTGGTGATTTCCGCCTCAGCATGATTCATGGCAGCCTAATGGCAGATAGCTCAAATATTGCTGAACCAGAATCTGCCTACGAATCGCATAGCTATCCCGATAAGTACATCGCCCTGCATCAGTTAACTTGGTTTCCTACAAAAGGCATTGAGCTATTTTTGGGAGAAAGTGTGGTTTATGGAAATCGGGGCTTGGATCTCAACTATCTCTTGCCTAATGGTTTCTGGCGGGCTGCCGAACACAATCTTTATGATAGAGACAACGTTATGATCTTTGCCGGGACAAACCTACGTATGCCTGGCGGTACTTTGCTATATGGGCAATTTGCTCTGGATGAATTTAGCTATAGCAAGTTTTTTACGAACTGGTGGGGAAACAAATACGCCCTGCAAGCTGGACTGAGTCGTGCTATTCCTTCTGGCAAACTTAGCTTGGAAGCAACGGCTGTGAGACCATATACTTACGCACATTATACAAATCACACGATGTATTCTCACGATGGTCGCCCATTAGGTTATCCTCAGGGCTCAAACGTCCTTGATATCAGCATGGAAACGAACCTTGCATTTAGAAACTATCTAAAGCTGGATTCCCGCTTATCCTGGCGTCGCAAAGGCTCTAAGGGTGCCTCTTGGCAAGATAATTACCACGATATCTTCTCCGGAGAAATAGATTCTGCTTCAGCTTTCTGGTTTGAAGGCGAAAAGAGTAACGAGTTCCAGATTTGTAGCAGCATTACAATTCCTATTATGGCACATCATAAGTTCTTGATTGGCCACGATAGCAGTTATAACGAAGATTGGCAACATAAGCTGTTTGGGGCATGGCAATTTATCTATTAACAAAGGAATACAAATGAGATCTTTCGACCGTATGGAATGGCCCAGACGCTATAAACTAAAAGGCACTGTGCTACTATTGGTAGTGGTTGCCATTATAATAAGCTTTGCTTTGCATCAACGCAGTAATCGCGCCCTATTTAACAAGGTAGAAATTTCTGAGATCAGTTTCGATAATTGGGGCTCGCAGTTTATCGAACTGGGATACACCATCGAGAATAAAACCGATAAAAAGCTGGAAATTTACCTGCTGGCTAAGATTTGGGATCAAGATGAAATTGAGCTTGCCAGTGCTTTATTTATGGTGGAAATCCCTCCTCATGCGCGCCAAACTCGAAGTAAACTTTTCGATAGACTCAATCGTAGCCTCAAAGAGGGAGAAAGGCCGCTTCGCGCTGGGATAATGCCATACCCCAAAAGAAAGCTGTAGCTTGATCAAACCGCCAGAATAATTACGCAATAAGAAGCACAAAAAAGCCTTGCACCCATATTTTTCCCCATGTTTGAAGCTATTTATAGCGATTGTTTATGCCGAGATTCTCCTGTAAATTATGCATGATGTCTGCTTAATCCTTCCTTAATTCTCCGCTAATGTATAGGCTTTGGAATAGCCAAAAGCCCAAAGCTATGCGAATCCACTTTGTTCTGGACAGAAAAAAGCCTTCGCATTCAAAGCGAAGGCATATTGTTTATGATGCTTTATTCTATTCGGGATAGTTTAGCTGACAATCTTGATCTACTAAAACCCAATAGCCTTTTCCAGGTTGCATTTGGGTGATTTCGGAGGCTGACCAGGATAGATTGCCCAAGCGTAGGTCTTGCACATAATTAATAATGGAACCTAACGCAATTTGCACGCTTAATGATTCTTGGGGTAAATATGGAATGTAGTTCCATCCCTGTTTTAGTGGAATATCTATTCCCTGAGCTGCTGTTCCTTCCAAGTGGAGCACGCTTGGTGCGGAAACCTTAACGTAGTAAGCATTTGCAGGATTAATTGTATTTAGAGTATTGAATTGGCTTGCCATGATGGGATTGTAGCTTGAGTTCATGTCTTTAATTTGGATAAGATTGGATATCGAGCTAATGATATCTGCGGGATTTTCCGGCAACACATTAAAGCTTACTTGATTCCAGCCTGCAGCCAAAGGAAGCTCCAATACTTCGGGCAAGGTTCCAAATATAACTTCTAAGGGCGTAGCTAAACCAGTACTTACCACCACATCTTCAACGATAATGTCGTCGTAACCGTTGGTAGCAATCTTAATATCGTAGCTTCCGGGGCTAAGATAGCGGTAAAAAGTACCGTTAGCGGCGATGCTCTCCACAGTGGTGAGATTATCGTCATGATTTAGAACGCTTATAGTAGCGGGTAGCGGATTGTTCCAAGCATCTTTTACAATCCCGTGAATGCCATATAAACCTTGTTCCAGATATCCCAATAATGCGTCATAACTATAAGTCCAATAGTCGGGTAAGGTACTGGCATCGGGATTTTTGGTATTGGAAAGCTCAATGGTAACTTCTCTGCCTCGAGCAGCGTAATTTGTCCAATCCTGTCGGTTACCGGTGGTAACGTACCATTCGGCGCCGTTGGTAATGCCGTTATTCAGGTCATCTAAATATCCGGAAGGACTGTTGTTTTGTGCACTGGTAGCGAATGCTCGGCTAATGCTTTGGTACCAAGCGTCATCCACGTGCAAATCATATTTATGGTCCCAAGGATAATTTACCACCTCTGCACCACCGTGTAAATTTGCCACCAGATGAAAGCGCTCTTGCATTCCCAGTGCCATCATCAGCGAAGTTTCCGTCTGAAGCGGCTGTCCGCTGTACTGACTACCATTAGGATCGGGGAAATTGCGGTTAAGGTCATAACCATTCTGGTTGTATCTGCGGGCATTTGATACTGTGGAATTGCCACCATAATACGTTCCATCCGGATTTGCGTTGGGGTTTATCCATATCTCTGCATTATTTACCAAATTGCTCAATCGGGGATCTGTTCCATAGCCAGCAAGTAAGGTGTCGATTAGGCGTAGCATCAGAATATAGCCTACTGTTTCATCGCCGTGCATGGTGGCAGTGTACATCAGGCGTGGTTCAGCTTCTCTTTGTTGAACGTTATCTGATATAACTGCAAAGAGAATATTGCGTCCTCCCACAGTGGTGCCGACATCTACAATGCGGCACAGATTGGGATAATCTTGGGCAAAGTCGTACATCATACTGATGTATGCTTCGTAGGTGGGATAGCTATCCCAAGCGCGCATATCCGCTTTGCTATTTGCCATTATGGCATTGGGATTGATGCCGGGATGAGGCAGAAGCTGGTATGATAAGCCAGTGTTCAAAAAAGCCTTCCATTCATTGTCGTTGGCGTAGGCGTAAACTTGAAAACCTTCAACTTTATCTATGGAAATCATTTGGCCAAGATTGGTTAGCAGAGAACGGTCTTTCAATTCGAAACGGAAATAGTATTCATTGAACTCACCTGCACTCAAAAGAGCAAGGGTAAGCACCAGTATGGCTATAGTAATTAGTTTCTTCATTTGGCGGGTATTCCTTTAAGAGCTTTTACTTTGTAAAAACCACGAGGCTGATTGGGAGATAATGAGTAATTTGGGTCTCCCGAAGTTCCTATGCTTTGGAAATCTCCATTGGGTGTGGTGCAATAGTATATTTCGTAAGAATCAGCATGAACAACTGGGTTCCAATTCAATTGTAAGTTGCTACCTTGTTGTTGCAAAGTTACAATAGGCGTAGGCAGGCTAGTAATCAAGCCTGCTTCAATTTCCACAGGCATCTCGGTTCCAATCTCTTCACCGAAATCTGGTTCGACGCTTGCCATGGCATCGTAGATGGTGTCTGTAGAGTATGAATATACCCTAAAGTAAACCGTTTCATTAGAATTTGCCAATTGTACGATAATGGTGGCATGAGCAGTATCTCTGCTTAACACGACGTCTGCAATGCCGCGACACTCATCATCCACAAAGGCTGCCACTTGGTCATTTGCCATGGCAGGATACCCTTCAATACTTACTGTTGCATAGATTGTGGCTGGATTGTTTGGATAGCTCACCACATCCCATTCGGGCTCGTTTACTGGTAACACACAAACTTGTACCTGATCACTTGCACTCAGCTCGCCATCACTAACTATAAAGGTAAGAGTCTCGTTGCCTACCCAGTTCTGAGTGGCACTTAACATCACCATCAAGCCGTTGATTTCGTATTGTACGTTGGTATTGCCGACAATCTGCAAGCTTAAAGGATCTTCATCCGGATCGCTAGCATAATCTGCAACATTCACCGGCAAGCCTCTGTTTTTATCGAAACTGAAGCTTTCTGGTAAATTGATAACTGGGGGGTGATTCGATTCATCCAATACTTCCATCGAAGTTGCTATCTGAAGATTGGGGTTTTCGGCGTCATTTGAGTCTATGCTTATAATAGCGTTATAAGTGCCTTCATTCATGCCGATAGCTGAGAAGCTGGCAGTTATTTGATCCGATGCGCCGGCAGCAAGGCTTCCGGAATAGGAACTAAGGCTCAGCCAGGGCACGGGAGGTTCAGAATGTGCGAGGATAAAGACATCGGAAATAGTATGCGGTTCAGCATTATAATCGTCACCATTGATGGTGTAAGCCAGTTCAAGATCTCCGTTTTGAGAAGCGGGGATCGACACATTAACGGTTGCGATTCCAGTTTGGTTCCCCTGAATTAAACCCCAACCACTGGAGGATTCACCATACCAGGTGATTGTGTTCCCTACTGTGGTGTGTGTCATAATATCTGTGCCACCAGTCATGTCGGTAACGCTATTGATTGTGATTCCGGTGGGTAGGGTAAGGATAACCTCTTTCAGCCACTCAGTATCTGTACTGGCATTGTAAACTGATACCTCAAGATCCATAGTGCTTCCAGAAAGATAGCTTTCTGGATCTATGCTCAGATAGCTGCCTTCAATGCTGCGGCTCTTATCTATTTTTGCCAATAGCGGTATCTGCGATGCTCGAACTGATGCGAGGGAAATATTATAAGTCAGCTCCTGTCCACCGGAATTGGTAATGGTAAAGGTTTCCGTTGTTTCTTCTCCAATCAGCACATTGGTGCTAATACTTGTGCTACTTACGCTTATTTCTGGAAGAGTGTACCCTGTTCCGCTAACAGCAACGTTCAGATTGGGATTGTTTTCTGCGTTGCTGGCTATTACTATGTTTCCAGTGTAATCTGAGTTAGTAGTGGGAGAGAATTCTACCGCATAATCTTTGTATGAGCCGGCGTTAATGCTAAGGTTGAGAATATTGCGGGTATCCATCTCAGCTTGTTTTGAGTCTGCTTGGCTAATTGTGTATCCGTCAGGAGTGGTTATGCTACCCTCCAGGGCAATATTGCCACTGTTTGATATTCTGATACTCAGTTCGCTGCTCTCACCCAATATGGTATCTTCAAATTCCAAACTGGTGGGATTTACAGCTATAATTGCTTGCTCTTCCTCGGCGGGTTGGAATATGAGCTTGATATTTGGTCGGTTTGTGGAAAGTGAACCGCCGGTGAAGAGATCGGTTTGATCGGTAGAGTCATTACGACCAAAGCGATACCCATCGGTTGTTTCTGTGTATTGAATAGTTCCTGTGGAAGAATATGATTCTATTAAACCGAAAGCTGTGTCTACAAGGATATTATCAGTTCCATTCCATAGGAACGGTGTATTTAATGTAAGCAAGTTCCATCCAGTCTGAGTGGGCTGGTATGTAGCGGCACTGTAGACAATGTTATCGCTATTTGCACTTATCCAGCTTGATACATTATTAGCTGTAGTATGCTTCATTCTTACGATGAAGTTTGGCATCACACGTTCCGGTAAACCGGTTACATTAAAGCCAATTTGAGTGATAGTGACTCCTGCGCATAGCCCGGCAACGCTAAGCTCGGATGCTGTATAAACGGATTGTCCATGCAAGCTTTTGTACCAAACATTGATTGGGGATGCAGTATAGGTGTCCGTAGAGTCGGTGCCTGTCCCGATTACCGCTTCTGTAATTACTCCGGGAGTAGCTTCAACCGTATTGGAAGGATCAGATGTCCCACCGGGATAAATGGCTATAACATAATAGGAATAGCTGTTGCCATTGCTTACATCATCATCTTGGTAGCTTAAGCCGGTAACAGTGTTTAGGAGCGAACTGTTTCTGTATATTTGGTAAGAGCTGGGCGTTCCGGTAAGCGGAGCACTCCAGTAAAGTGTGATGCGCTCGTTACTTGGTGTTGCGATAAGGTTTTGCGGAGGGTAAAAGCTGTTAGGGCTGGCGGAGGCAGGGAACACGATGTAATCTACCCAAGCACAGTCATTTTCAGTCGATACAGAACCGTCCTTGCTATATGTCCAAGTAAGCTCTCTTGTGCCGGCGGCAAGCTCATAAGTAGCCTCTGTCCAATCTACCTCTCCTGACCATTCTCCTTCTTCGCTGCCATCGATATAAAATCTTAAGTAATCGTATCCGGATTCGGAAGAAACCTTATAGCGGAAGCTAAGCGTTCCCGCTGCAGTCAGGATTCTGGTGGTGCTCATGCTGGTAGTCTGGTTGTGAGTGATTGTTCCACTCTTGGCAGAATAGACTCCCTCATATTGAGTGCCGTTGTCGATAGTCCAAGGCAGATTGCCTGACATAATCCATGGGAAGCTATTAAATGCGCCGACTTCAAAATCCTCAAGGATCAAGCCAATTGACACCGGTTCAGTTCTATTAGCTGAGTAGGTACCAGCAGTAGCACTGAATACGAGGTTTGCAATGCTACCAATGCTCATCGAGGCAGAAACGCTGAGGCTGAAGCTTAGGTATTGGCTGCCACCTGCAACAATTGCACTGAAGCTTGCTGTTCCGGTATTGATCGTAATGCCGGTAGTATTGCAGGTAAGCGTTGCATTCCCGGAAAGACTTGCTGCACCTCCGTTATTGATGAGGGGCATAGTAAGCGTAGCCGATTCGCCAGGATCCAACCTGCCATTGTTATTGCCGCTGGGATCGGATATTGTGTAGGTTCCAAAGTTAAGAGCGGGAGCGTTTAGTTCCAGATTGAAGTTATGCACCCAAGTTTCGCCTCCGCCCACCATGGTGATGGTGAATTCTGCTATCGTGCCATCGACTATGTTATTGGCAATATTGAAGCTAAAGGCATTAGTTCTGGTAACGGATGCACCGGCAGCCAGAGAAGCGATGGTTTCCGTAGCATCGGTGATGGTGATGCCGGTGGTTGAGCAACTAAGCGTAGCAGTAACGTTGGAAGCAGCATTTGTTCCCACATTCTTGAAAGTAGTATTGAATCTGCCACTTTCGTTGTAATCTGGCTGATTATTGTTGCTATCCGCATAAACGTTGTTGTCAACTGTCATATAGGGACCTGAAGCTGGAAGCACATCAATAGTTTCTTCCCGTGTTATTTTTCCACTGCAGGTAATTATCAAATCAGCAGTTCCCACTGTTGTGAAAGGCGTAAAATTCAAGTTTAGTGAGCCGCCAGCAGGGACTACGCCAGTGGCATACAAGGTACCGTCCATACTCAGCGCCACTCTGGAATAGGGTTCGGCAGTTACGGTAATACTGCTTAGGCTCATCATAATTGATGCGGGGAAAGTGGCATTATTAACTGTAGGTACGCCAAAATAGGGTTTAAGCGAGGGATCACCCATCAGGTGGTAAATCTCCCAATAGTAGTTTTTTCGGGAAGAAGTGCTGGCTTGCACTGCCATGTTGCCCATAAAGATTGTTTCTCCGGTGGTTTGAGCCCAATCGGCCACACTATTGGGGGCGTGAAACATGGCATCATAAGCACCCAGTTTATTAGGATCATAAGCATGGGCAGCAGTTTGTGGGGTTTTGTAACCAACCGCCCAGTAGAAGTCTTCATCCCAATACGTGCTGTTGATGCCGCCAATATATGCTGCACCGGCATTGTTGGAACGGATGACTGCTTCACCAAAGCAGGGAGAACTGTAATCAAATTCATTGGTGATACAGCAGTTCCCAACTGCCACAAATGGTTTATTTGTATTTGTAAGGTTCATCATCTGGCTGGCCGAAAAGGAGGGATCGGCCCAGGATGTCTGACTGCCGTGAGCTGTGTAGTTTAGATACCCGCGCCCTTCAGCCGCATTAGCAACGATTTGCGCATCGGAGGAACCTGATTCCGGATAATAATAGTTATTTGAGGTTATGCCATGCGCAGCATTGAAGTAGTGAGTAGTGGCATAGTTAATAGCACCGTTACCATGAGTGGGAGCGAAATTACTGTCAACTCCTGCTATTAATACGGTTTTGCCCAGATAGCTAATGTCTGGCATGCTGGTTCTTGCAAACATTAAAGATTTATTAATTACATTCTGTAATTCCGTAGTGTTGCTCACGGAAAACCTACCATGATACATTTCCGGCAGATAGTCTGTGCCATTTAAGCGTACATAAGTGAGATCCGTAATGTGACTACCAGCTTGACCAGAATTGGATGTAATATTGTTACCGCTGGTACCGTGATCGCCCACAATAATCAGATAAGTTGGTGCGGGATCTTGTGCTGTAGCAGAATCCCAAATATCTTGTATATAAGTCTTTATCGCCGTTGTGTTATTGGCTACAGTTGCACCACTGCCAACTGTAACTAAGTTTACAATGAAGCCTTCTTTTTGTTTCCATTCGATAAACGGCGCCATCGTGCTTTCGTAAGCAGGAGGACAAAGTATAAGCATTTTAGTGGGGTGGCTTACCAAACTGGCCCGATTAGGATTCCAGTTAAAGATGGTTTTGGAATAGAGTTGCTCAAACTCAAAAGATGCTGTTTTGGCAAGCATAGCTTGGGTTGCGGCAAGATCCGGATTATTAAAATCGACTCTGATTTCGGCTTCGAGGCATACTTCCACAGACCCGTTGGATGGATTGTAGCGCAGCGGTTCGTAACTAATCATGAAAAGCCTTACACCGCGCATGATGCCGATTTCTTCTATTTTAAAGAGCTCACCGCCAACGTATGTGTTTCTTTGATACAGCTCTTCTTTAATCTCAAAAGGTATTTGATTGATATCTGCAGATTTGGATACAGATTCCTGAGCGGGAATAAGACGTCGGCTTATTCTGGCTTCTTCTCGGCTAAGGTTGGTTTTGTGTTCCATTAAAATATTGAAGCTCGGTTCGGCTCCCAGAGGTACTGAGATTATTCGAGTTGAAACGGGAAGAGTCGGCTCACCAACGCGTCCGCTATTGCCGTAACCCTCAATTGTTATCAGATCATATTCTCCAGCTCTTGTGTTTTGGGAATTTAGCTGAAGTTCTCCAACTGTATAGTGTATGTTAAAACCGTAATCGCTGTTTGAACTAAGCGTAGTGTTACTATTTGCGGGACTGAGGCTTACGCTGCGGCTTTGTCCCCAAACAGTGGTAAATATGCCACTGATAAGAATGATCAGAAGTAGCTTGAATACACTGAATTTGCTATGCATTGGGTCTCCTTTAGATTTACAGGAACTATGTCACAAAATGAAGCTCAAAACCGTGAAACGATTGTAAACGGTTTAGAATTTCGCATGAGATAGACTAAGTTCTTGCTAGTTTCAATTTTGCAATTAAGATTGCAATAAATATTCCCAAACAAGGCTAATGGAGACGTTTTTTAATGAGGCTTACTATTTATTGAAATATTCTTCCAGTTTAGCTTCAGCAGTTATTTCAACAAAGCGTTGATTGTGGTCAAATCCAAAATGCAATTTCAAGGTTGTGTAAGGCAAAAAGTCTTTGGCTATTTCGGGCCATTCAATTACCGTAATGCCACTTTCCAGCATATCCAGAAGTCCCAAATCCAGCAATTCATCTTCTGCTTTAAGGCGGTATAAATCCAAATGATATAGTGGATATCTGCCACAATGGTATTCTTTAAAAAGCACAAATGATGGACTATCAATATCTTCAGATATACCCAAAAATGAACCAAGAGCTTTTACGAAAAAGGTTTTGCCGCTTCCCAATTCGCCGGATAAGGTTACAATAGAGCCGGGACCCAAAAGCGGGGCTATGTAATGCGCTAGATCTATAGTATCTTGTTCGGTTTTCAAATCTATTCTATTACTCATGATATTCTCCTTGCACTGGATAAACAAAGAACCCAAGAAGCAGCACTAAACAACCTTTCCTGTGCTTCTTCTGGGACTATTTTTTAACTTAACAACCAGTCCTAAAAATAGGATAAGGCAGATAGACAATTGCGCAAACAGAAAGTACCGTGTACCGGTTTAGCAAGAAAGAAAACAAGGTTTGACGGATTGGGTATGCACTCTTTGAGACTGTTGCGCATCCATATTTAGCAGATTTTTATGCA